>CAJQOK010000541.1 GCA_905479905.1 uncultured Aliterella sp. | reverse complement strand
TCTTGTTTCCAGGGGCGATCGTAAAATTGCTCGAATCGCGTCCCTACGCCTTGCAAGACTAGCCTCATAGACTTGTTTGGGACAGATATAAATCCTTTAATTCGATAAATATCTTGCTCTTGGGCGAGTTGTTGCAACTGGGTTTGTAAGGTTATGGGGTTGAAGCTGCGATTTAAAATTACATGGGTTGAGGTAATTTCTTCATCGTGATCGTGATCTTCTTCGGTATCGTGATGGCTAGGGCGATTATCTAGGTTGTCTTCTACCGCCGCTTGTAAGCCTAAAAGGATTGATAAATCTAGCCCTTGGCGATCGCACTTTACAATTTTTACACCTTGGGGCAATTCGGGCTTAATCGACTTTAGTACGCTTTCTTGGGTAGCCACGTCAACTAAATCGGTTTTATTCAAAATCACCAAATCAGCACAAGCTAACTGATCTTCAAATAACTCCTGTAAGGGCGTTTCGTGTTCTAAATTGGGATCTGCCTGTCTTTGAGTGTCTACGGCTTGCGGATCGCTGGCAAACGTCCCCTTAGCTACCGCTTCGCAATCAACTACCGTAATCACTGAATCCACCGTTGCAGCGTTACGAATTTCTTGCCAGCGAAAGGCTTTTATTAACGGTTTTGGTAAAGCTAAACCCGAAGTTTCGATCAAAATCCAATCTAGTTTGTCTCTTCGCTTCAATAATTCCAGCATTGTCGGCAAAAATTCTTCTTGGACGGTGCAGCACAAACACCCGTTAGTTAATTCAACTATATTTGCTTTTTCATCGGCATCATCGGGGCAAACTTGACAAGAATTGAGAATGTCGCCATCAATCCCTAATTCGCCAAATTCGTTGACTAATACAGCAATTCGTAACCCTTGATTATTTTGCAGCAGGTGACGAATTAAGGTAGTTTTACCGCTACCCAAAAAGCCAGTGATTACCGTTACAGGAAGTTTTGCAGCCATTGATAAAATTAATACAGGTGTAGTTATAGTATTTTAGTTTGACAAAGTGCGAAGCTCTGCGAGCGCGCTGGCGCTATCGCGCTTTATCCCTGGCGTTACTAAATTCACGGACAAAAATGATTTCGCGCGATTTCAAGTAGTTGCATTGCAACGTTTCTACATTAAAATTCCTAGCAACATTTCTACATCAAAATTCATTTTTCTTTAGCCTAGTTTGCCAAAAATCAAGGGGCAGATTTCGTAATTTTTCCCAGCTTCTCACCAAAAAAAACTACCAAACCTACCCCCAAAAACTCTACTTATTGCTTACTCAGCAGTAGCAAGTTCTGTGCTACCACGATTGCGGCGACGGGTAAGAGTATTAAACAACATTTGTCCGATAGATTTAATCAAGCTACCTTCCATTTCTTGAAATAGCTTCATATTCATGCCAAAAGCTGCGTTTGCTTCTTCAACAATGTTACTTGCTGTCGCGTCATCTATAGGTAGCTCATCTAAAGCCTGTCTATAGCCGACTTTAAACTGCTTTTCGTCGGGAATGTCTTGGAACTCATAAAAAGCTGTACCTTCGCCTTCAGCTAGGTTCATCGCCCGGACAGCAATGTTTTTGAGGATTTGTCCCCCCGACAAGTCGCCAATGTAGCGAGTGTAGGAGTGAGCAATCAGCAATTCGGGAGCAGAATTAGCAATTTCCCGAATCCGGTTTACATAAGCTTGACCTGCGGGAGAAAGTACGATTTGTGACTTCCAATCAGTGCCATAATAAAAGCTCAAATCTTGCTCTAAACTGCGCTGGCGGTTTAGCTGTTGGTAGTAAATTTTGCCTAGTAAAGGATGATCTTTGTGGCGATCCATTTCTTCTTCCATCGCGCTGTAGATGAAATAGAAATTGCCGATTAGCTTGCGGTAAGAATTTTTTTCTACCACTCCTTTTAAAAAGCACTTCACAAAACCCATGTTTTCCGCCATGCTGTGGGCTTTTTTAGTCCCTTCACGTAATTTTGTTGCTAAATTGCTACTCATGTAAATTTCCAAATTTTAAGGTTAAGTTTTCTGGAATAGAGGGAAAAAATTAAAAGCCACTAAATCGTTAGATTAAAACAATTTGATGAGAATTTCTGTTAAAAATTCTAAAGCCAGCCTAAAAATTTACAAACTTTAGACTGGCTATAGGCAGAAAGGTTTAAGCTATGTGCTTAAATGTCAAGTTCGGCAAAGTTGAGACGAGGGCCATAGGTTTCGATAAATTCACGCCTAGGGGCAACGCGATCGCCCATTAACACCGTAAATATGCGATCGGCTTCGGCAGCATCTTCAATTTCTATCCGTTTCAGGGTGCGCGATTCGGGGTTCATCGTTGTATCCCATAGTTGCGTTGGCATCATTTCGCCCAAACCTTTAAAACGCTGGATAGTGTAGTTGGCATTGGCGGGAAACTCATTTTGAGTCAAGTTAGTAAGTTCGCGCTCACTGTAACAGTAGTAATGATTGCGTCCGCGCTCAACTTTGTACAAAGGAGGACAAGCAATATAGATATATCCTTGCTCTACAAGACTGCGCTGATAGCGATAAAAGAACGTCAGAATTAGGGTTCTGATGTGCGCGCCATCTACGTCAGCATCGGTATTGTGGGCGCATAATCCCCCCGTACCGCAGACAAAGTTTTCATCATCTTGGACAGAAAAATCGTAGACATACTCGCCGACAAGTGAAATTTCCTCAGCGCTTAATACCCTTAATCCCATTAAGTCATCGCTAATTGTTACATAATCAGAACTTTTGCGATTTGGGCGTTGTATATGCGCCTCTACCTTAGCGGCGTTAGTGTGATGCTGCCAAATTGAGCGACACTGCAATAATTGATCTTTGCCACAAATGGCGATCGTATAGTAAGAGTGTCTCGTTTGAATCGGCGCATCGGGGCGAGTTGACGGCTGATGATGGCTGTTAGTTGCAATAATTCCTAGTTGTCCTAGCAAATATAACAACCCATCTTTGAGTTCAACCGAGTTAGTCGTAAAGCTGATATTATTACCGCCTGTCGTCCCATCACCGAGGAAATAGCCCTCTAAAAACGTCTTTTGCAGTGCTTCAGGCAAGCTAAACAATACATCTGGTAACTTCTTCTGGTGGGCTTTTTGAGCTAAACCCCAAGCTTGCAGCAATCTAGCCGCCGCAACACTGTGGAAGTAGAACTTAATGCCATCACTCATCGGATCGTAGTATAGGCGAGGTGTTTCGCCAAAAACTGCTTCTACCGTTGCTATAAGTTGAGGAATAAAGCGCTCGTCTTTCTTGCCCAAATTCAAGCTAACTTGATGAGCGCTCAAAGTTCCTTCTGCTACATACCAACCTAAGAACAACATTAAGTCTGAAGTAATGGGTAAATAGCGATTAAAGGCTTTTTCTCCGTGCGCTTGCGGTACAATTTGCACCTCTGCACCTAGTTGTTCGATTTCGCTAGTGGAAAACTCATCTAAAGGTTTATAACAGCTTACTTGCCGCCACAGAGCGTTTTTACTGGTATCGTCTTGGAGAATGCAAGTGTCAATTTTTGATGGTAATTGCTCATAGCTAACGTTTTCGTTACCGCCAATTGCGTCTAGGTAGCTCAAGAATTGCGACAAAATGGGGCGATTGATTCCACGCTCCCAATGACTAACAGTAATGGGTTGTTTTGCACCACAGAAAGTTGCAATTTGCTTTTGAGTTATTCCTGCTACTTGTCTTTGGGTGATCAGTTTTTGCCATCCTTGGGAGTCTACTAAAACTCTGGGTTCGCTCCACAAATCGGCTCTTTCAACTTTTGCAAGTACCCTAGCGGCGGCAACTTTTCTGACATCTTCACCTTTGACGTACAAAGATTTTGTCAATTCTGCTCGGTGGAATGTCTCTAATAAGTCAATTTGAGTCGGGCTAGTAGTTGGGCGTGGTAAACGACGACTAGCTACTAAAGTATCTCCTGGTCGAATTTCGTTACCTTTTTTCAGTTTTACTTGTCCGTTTTCAAATACGAATACGCTATGAGACGACGTAACTTTAATCGAGCGGTTGTAGCGCGTCTTAATTTTGTACATCGGTTCCTCGTGGCTGTGACGAATGACAGCTTTTAGAGGTCGAAAACGGGTAGCGTTAGTAACGGGGTCAAAAGTAACTACTTGATACTCGTCTTTAGTCCGTCTTCCTTCAGCGCAATCATCAATAAACCGCCCAATTGATACTAATTCTGTGCGTCCAGAATTGTGCATAACTAGAGTTGGTTCATCTCCAGCTACGCTCATGATCACAATACGGTGATAGCGCAGTTTGGAGGGATCGAACTCCTCGCCTTTAACACCTAATCCGAGGGCGGTAATTAGTGCTTGGATTTCAGTGTTTTTATAGATTTTGGCATCGTCGGTTTTTTCAATGTTGAGGATTTTACCGCGCAAAGGTAGAATTGCTTGGAATCTGCGATCGCGTCCTTGTTTGGCACTTCCCCCCGCACTATCTCCTTCAACGATATAGATTTCCGATTCGCTAGGATCTCTTGTGCTGCAATCTGCGAGTTTTCCGGGTAAAGGTGACGATTCTAATACAGATTTACGTCTAACTAATTCTCGCGCGTGACGAGCGGCTTCTGCGGCTTTAAATGCCTGAATTGCTTTATCTAAAATTTGGTCGGCGACAGGGGGGCGAAATTCTAAATACTCGGTGAGAACTTCTCCTACTAAAGAATCAACAATTCCTCTAACTTCGGTATTGCCTAACTTTGTTTTGGTTTGTCCTTCAAATTCTGGGTTGGGAACTTTAACAGAAATTACCGCCGTCAAGCCTTCCCGGACGTGTTCGCCGCTTAGATTTGGCTCATTTTCTTTGATTTTATTACGCTTACGGGCGATCGCATTCATTGTTCGCGTCAGCACCGCTTTCAAGCCTTCTAAGTGTGTTCCGCCTTCGGTGGTGCGAATATTATTAGCAAAACCCAGCACATTATCTGTATAAGAATCTGTACACCACTGCAAAGATACTTCTACGTGTACATTGTTGCGTTCTCCTTGCACATAAATAATTTCTTCATGCAGAGGTTGCTTATCGCGGTTCATGTAGGAAATATATTCTTTAATACCGCCTGCATATTCGTAAGTTTCTGTTTTTGGCTCGTCGCTTTTGAGTAATTCTAAACGGTTATCGGTGAAAGTTATTTTCACTCCCGCATTCAAATATGCCAACTCTCGCAAACGACTAGCTAAAGTAACGTAATCAAACTCTATCCCAACAGTAAAAATTTCTGTGTCTGGCTTAAAAGTAATAGAAGTTCCAGTACGTGGTTCTTTGTATGGTTTTGACTGGAGGTCGCCGATGGGAATACCGCGCTCAAATCTTTGCGTGAATACGCGCTTGTCTCGCCATACCGTAACTTCTACAAACTCCGATAGAGCATTGACGACTGAGATACCAACGCCGTGCAAACCTCCC
>CAJQOK010000540.1 GCA_905479905.1 uncultured Aliterella sp. | reverse complement strand
GCTAGTTTGTTCGGGAGGAGTAGGGGTTTTGTCACGCGGACTTGAAAGGCTACTTGCAACTAATAATTGCTCCCATTGGGCTAAAGTAGGCGCTGGATCGCTTTGTTGCTTGGCAAACATTGCTAGACTTGCGATATAAACTTTGCCACTACTATTTAGTTGTATGAGTGTAGATCGCCCGTTGACTGCTTTCGCTAAATCGCGGACTGGAATCGGCGCATTCATTAACATTTTGCTTTCCCCTGGTGCAATTATTAGCTTTTGGGGAAAACTCGCTTGACGGACACCTCGTAATACATCGCTTACAGCGCGATCGCCTGGACCAGAATAATTTTTACCATCATTATTTTCTATATAAGATAATAAAGTGACATAAGGTGCTTCTGGCAGCAAATAACTAGCGGCGGCTAAAACATCTACAGTTACAGGCTTTTTCCCTGGATTATTAACAATAATCCCCAAATAAAGTGTCTGTGAATCTTTGGGATAGTAGCTGAAATGGTGAGCAAATAAATCGAAACGCCCTTCTAAAGGATAGTTGAGATGGGCGGATGGTACTTTTTTATCCGTTGCGGGAAAAGTCGATAGTAAAATGCCATCGGCTTTTACTCCTTCAGGACTATTGCTATTAAATACCGGAATATTGTCTAGTTTGCCTGGTAATGGTAAAACTAATTGAGATTGGACGACCTCTTTAGGCGTTGTTTGGGCAAAAACTAGCTTGGGCAGTGGCGAAACTTGCAGTATTATTGCTAGGGTCGCGATCGCTGGATACTTAAGCAAATCAAAGTTTTTTACACTATTTTTCATAAAAGTTTTGCTTTGACTACAAAGCATTAATTTCTGGGGATGGTAATTACAAATAGTTTAAACACGGGAAGTTTGCCGCCGTAAACTAGAAATAGTAGCAGTTAAGTGTTGGGCTACTATATCAATTTCAGCAGCAGTATTAAAACGCCCGATTCCAAACCTCACCGAGGCATAAGCTAGTTTTTCGGAGTGTCCCAAGGCTGTCAAAACATGAGATGGAGCGATAGTTGCACTAGAACAAGCAGCACCCGAAGAAACTGCCATTATTGGCTGTAATCCCAATAATAAAGCGGCTCCATTTACACCTTCTACACTAATATTAAGGTTGCCTGGTAATCTTTGGGTAGAATGACCATTAAGATGTATTCCTTCTAACTTACTAAGCTGTCGCCATAAGTTTTGGCATAAATCTGTTAAACGTTTAGTCTCGCTTTCCATCTCTGTTAAAGCAATTTCTATCGCCTTGGCAAACCCGACAATTTGCGGTGGGTACAAAGTCCCCGAACGCCTAGAACGCTCATGTCCGCCTCCGTGTAGCTGTGCCGATAGTTGCACTCTAGGGTTGCGCCGACGGACGTACAAAGCACCTATACCTTTAGCGCCATAGACTTTATGCGCCGTCATTGATAACAAATCAATATTCATGGACTCGACATTTAGCGGAATTTTACCGATCGCTTGAGCCGCATCTGTATGCAATAATACCCCCGCAGCGCGACAGATTGCCCCAATTTCTGCCAGAGGTTGCAAAACGCCAATTTCGTTATTAGCAGCCATTACAGATACTAAAATTGTTTCTGGACGCAAAGCTTGCTGAAAAACCTCTAAGTCAATTAATCCGTCTGTTTGGACAGGCAAAATAGTAATTTCAAAACCAAGTCCTCGCAGATAGTTACAAGGGTCTAATACGGCGCTATGCTCGGTTTGTAAAGTAATGATGTGCTGCCCTTTACTAAAATAAGCTTCCGCAATCCCCTTAATTGCTAAATTGTTAGCCTCAGTTGCGCCACTTGTAAATACTATTTCTTCCGGCGATGCGCCAATAGCTTCAGCCAAGGTAGTTCTAGCCTGTTTTACCCCAGCTTCTGCTTCCCAGCCATAAATATGACCACTACTTGATGGGTTGCCAAAATACTCTGTAAAGTATGGTAGCATTGCCGCCAACACTCGTTCGTCAACAGGTGTCGTAGCGTGACAATCTAGATATATAGGACGATTACTCAAAGTTTTTGCTCTTTTAATAACGGTTTTAACTAAATCTCTTTAAGCTTCACAACTTAAAAGTTTAGAGCCTATTCAACCGAAGGATAGATACGATTGAGTAAACAGTAATTTAGACTATAAAGAAAATCAGTAATTAATCACTTTTGATTCATTTGGATGTTAATGTTGTCTTGTCGCCCCCGTACTTTGCGCGTTCTTGTAGTTGACGATCACGAACTAACTCGTTTTAGCCTAAAGCTTGCTCTAAGCGGACAGGAAAACATAGAATTAGTAGGTGTTGCTAGTAACGGACAAGAAGCGATAGAAATGGTTGAACGCTACCACCCTAACGTAATTGTTCTCGATTTGCAAATGCCTGTAATGGATGGCTGGAGCGCTTCTAGCCGAATAAAAACTATTGATCCATCCACTCAAATTATTGCTTATTCTTCTTTAGAAAACCCCAAGTTCCAAGAAACAAGCAATATAAATTGTCTTGATGCTTTTTGTAAAAAAGACACCCCCACTCTAGAACTAATTAAGTTAGTTAGAGAATTAGGGGACAAAGTAGCAAGCCATTAACGAAGTGCAAAATCTAAAAAAATCACGCTGATAAGTTAAATGCCTCAACCATCAGCGTGAAAATTATTATGTCTATAAGTAAACTAATTTAATAGACTTCTCCCGGAAAGGTGCGCTTAAACTCATCAATCAAGTCGTCCATTTCTTCTAAAGCTTGGTTAACATCAATTCTCAGGCTGCCCAAATTTGGCTGTTCTAGTAAAGTTAGCAATTCTTCGCGCTTGGTTTTAACTAAAGCAACTCTATCTTTAAGGGTTTGGGTATCCATTGTGTTTATTTCCAGTAATCAATAATCTTATTTTATAAGCTGTTAGCTACTTGTTGGTTACTTAAATCGCGATCCAAAAAATCTTTAGCCTAGGGAAAATAAATATATTGGAGTTTTTGGGGTGATTATAAAAACTTGCCTCAATCCCCTTGATAAAATTGATTTTGGTAGGTCAGGATGAAACCCGTTTAACTCGATAGCATAGTGCGTTTTTGGTTAGAAGTGCGATCGCACAGTTCTTTATACTATTGAAGCAATCAAAATCCACTCCTTAGCGTGTAATCCCCTATGTTGAAAAAAATTGCCGCTTTTTTGCTAGTAATAGCAGTTACTTTTAATTTAACAAGTTGTGCCACCGCCGGGGCAGGACTCAAAAGCTATGTAGATGCCGTAGGTGGCTACGAGTTTTTGTACCCTAATGGCTGGCTGCCAGTCAAGGTGTCTAACGGTGCTGATATTGTTTTCCACGATATGATCGAAATTAGCGAAAATGTATCGGTGGTAGTTAGCCCCGTTGCCAATGGTAAAACTTTAGCAGACATTGGAACTCCGACAGAGGTAGGGTATAAATTAAGCAAAAGTGCGATCGCACCTCCTGATTCTGGACGGGAAGCAGAACTTGTCAACGCCGCCTCACGAGAAGTAAAAGGCAAAAAATACTACCTTTTAGAGTTTGCTGTCAAACTACCCAACAATCAAGAACGCCACAATTTAGCAAGTGTCGCTGTTAGTCGTGGCAAACTCTATACTTTCAACGCTTCTGCGCCCGAAAGACGTTGGCAAAAAGTTCAAACTCAGTTTGAATCAGTAGTTGATTCTTTCTTAGTCTATTAGTATGCCTTTACCACAGTTTGTCCTTGCTTCCGCCTCTCCCGCCCGTCGCCGCTTGCTACAAACTGCTGGAATTGACCCTGTAGTAAGTGTAAGCAATTTTGATGAGTCGCAAATTCAAAGAAGCGATCCGCGTCAATTAGTAGAGATTTTGGCTAAATGCAAAGCTGAAAGAGTAGCTGGGCAATTTGAATCGGCGTTAATTTTGGGTTGCGATTCGGTGTTGCTAATAGACGGGGAAATTCATGGAAAACCTGCAAACCCCTCAGAAGCGATCGCCCGGTGGCAAAAAATGCGCGGCAAAGTCGGCGAACTCTATACAGGTCATTCTTTGATAGACTTAGTGCAAAATCGGACGGTTAGCTATCCGCAGATGACACAAGTTTATTTTGCCCAAATTAGCGATCGCGTCATTGCCAAATATGTAGCTACAGGCGAACCGCTACTATGTGCTGGGGCTTTTGCTTTAGAAGGTTATGGCAGCTTATTTATAGAAAAAATTGTTGGCTGCCATACTAATGTCATTGGCTTGAGTATGCCCTTGCTGCGGCAAATGCTAGAACAGCTAAACTACGATGTGACGGATTTTTGGCAAGCTAGATAGGATAAAAATCGCGGGCATCTAATACCGTTTCTCCATGATTGGGAATCCACGCCACCCACTTATCTTCGCCCAGATCGCACAGTAGTAATGCTTCGTCATAACTATACTCGCTGGGCAATTTTAGTAAGTGTACCCAGGTGTCGGGCGTAAGCGTTAAGTTGCAGCTATTTTTATTTGACCAGTCTATTTGTCCTACAGGTAAAATACAAAAGTTTGGCTGGTAGTAAGTCACT
>CAJQOK010000539.1 GCA_905479905.1 uncultured Aliterella sp. | reverse complement strand
GGGGCTTGACTTGATTAAGTAACTTAGCCTTCGTAACCTTGTAAAAAGTTTGTTTTAGCCGCAGGATACTTTTGGATGATTTGCGCCATCTCCCGATTGGACTGTTCTTGATCGGGAAAAGGCATCGAAGCAGGAGGCAATGTCCGTACCTCTGCGGGTACAGTCGTCGCCATAATCATGTACTCAAAACCTGCGGGTACATAGGTATTAAGTAGTCGTACCGTTTCCGAATCGATTTGAAAAGCGTGTTTTGTGCCTCGCGGAATTGACACAAACGACCCGGCGGTTGCTTTAATCGGCTGGTCTTTTACAAAGAAGGTGGCTTCGCCTTCGAGAATATAGAAGGTTTCATCTGCCGCCTCATGGATGTGAGGCGGTGCTGCTGGGCCGTGCGATAATAGCTCCTCTATACAGGAATACTCTCCATTAGTATCTTCGGCCGTTGCCAACATAATCCAGAGAATACCCATACCCCAGTAAGCGCGACCTTGATCATGATTGACTTCAAAAGCCTGTGCCTTATTTTGTGCGTTCATTTATGAATCCTTTAGTTTTCTAATTGAACTTTAATCGAAAGCATTCGACGCTCGTTTTAAGTTTATTTGATATTAAATTTTTGAAAGCACATCAAACGCGCTCGTCCACTGGACATCAGGATAGCGATCGTTGTCGAGCGGTGTATTTTGGACGCTGAACATACTGTATAAATACTGCTTGTTTTGCCAGCCTGGAAACACCTCTTTCTCTCCTTTTGGGTGTGCAGCCCGCTCTTTTTTGTTGGAGGCGGAGAAATCTTCCAGACTTCCCATTGGGACGAGTTTGAATTCTCTGTTTTTAACTTCTTTACCGACAGCAACCAATTCGTTCGGGCTAATTTGGAAACTGGCAATCCGTAAAATCTTTGGAGTCGTGGAATCGAGAGCGGCAGCGGCAGTATAATCCGCTGTATTGTCCATTGTCGTAAAGTCTATTTTCCAGTCAGATTTATCTCCCCAATAGCCGACACTATAATTTTTCACGTTATAAAGCGGTGTGTTATAGCTCAAAATTTCATCGGCAAAAGCCCCGTTCAAGATCGAAGTGGCAGCGATTGGCGATTTGTCCAGATATTGATGAAATTCTTTTCTTAAATCAAAGTTTCTGTTTTCGCCTGCGGGTAGTTTGGTAAAGTCGGAAGAAAAATCCGAAGGAATAAAGCGCGGAACACCCGCCGCGATCGCCGCGTCAAGCAGTTTGATTTGCGAGTCAACGATTGTCTCGTGTAGTCCTGACAAAGCCGATACCACACACGATGCGCCTTGACAGGCTTGTTTAAGCTCATCGACATCAGACATATCGACCGTAATTACCTCTGCGCCGAGTTCGGTCAGTTTTTCGATTTTTTCTGGTTCGCTACCGTTGCGGACAATAGCGTGAACTTCCGCCCCTCTAGCGATCGCTGCTTTAACGATTCGTCCGCCGAGATTACCCGTTGCCCCTGCTACTAAAATTGTTTGTTTCAAAATATTTTGTGTATTTAAGTTTTACGCTGTGTAAACCATCGTGATGTTAGATGTCTGCTTTTTTAAGCGCTCTGTTTTCCAAGTAATAACCCAGTGCAGTTAAGAGATTACATAGTCTGCCTGTCGTCCACCTCGATCTTTTGGTTAAAGTCATATTTATCGCTGGTAACCTGAAATTAGAGCAAACCTGTCTATAGCTTAATGAATTTAAATAGCGAAATTTATCACATTCTTGCTGTCTTGAATGTATTGCCTTGGAGTGACACAAACAAGCCGCTTAAAATGCGAACCAAAGTGGCTTTGACTCACAAATCCAGTCTTAATGGCTACTTGCTCGATCGACCACTCTTTTCTAAGCAGCCGTTTTGCCTGCAAAATTCGCACTTGAATTTGATAAGCGTGCGGCGGCATTCCAAAAGTCTTGCTGAACGAGCGATTGAGATGAAAGGAACTCAAGTTGGCAACCTGCGTTAATTGCTCTAGCGAAATCTCGCGATCGTAATGGTCTTCTATATATGTCCGAACGCGATCAACGGGCTGACGTTCTTCCCCTAACTTGGTTTGGCAAGGTGGATTTTCTGCACAGCGCAAAATTAATTGTGCTAATACTTCTCCCATCAATGTCTGTTGTTCAAGCTGAGAAATGGGCTGTTCTAGGGCTTGATGAACTTGAACGATTTGTGTATTAAGATAGCGGTCATGGACTAGAGGCATCGGGAAAAATGGCAGAGCTGTTTTGCGTCCTGCAACTTCTGTTGCAACCTGTAGAAGTAAATCTACACCTACCTGTAGCCCGCGATACGTGCAGTATCGATTGCTTGCACAATCAGCATGATGCGCTTCTCCAGGTTGTGTCACTACCAAGGTGTTTGATGGCACGCTATGCATCGCGCCTCGGTAGTCAAACTGCCAGCCGTCACCTTGCCGGATGCCAAGCTCCAGTTCTTCGTGAAAATGGCGGGGCAATGAATGGCTTTTAGAAACACCATGTAATAGCTCAATCGATGGTAGATACTGCGCTCGCCAAATTCTAGTGCGTGACGGATTTGCTTTCATGGTAAATTTTGAGGCAATAGATGAGCGCATTTTATTTGCATTGAAGTTAGAACCGCAAGCTTTTCTTTACAAAGCAGCACAGAAAGCACTTAATCAATTGATTCAAAAAATAAAACTTATGGATGACAATTTCTAATTGCATCAAATCTTCTGGAGCTTAGTTTTCCCCTTCCCCAAAAAAAAATGACGGAAAACTGCTCAAGAAGTCCCTCATGATTTCTCCAAATGGATTGGTTTTTATCGCCAAAAACGCTGATAGTTTGTTGATGTTCCTGGAGAATGCGTAACTGTGAGAACTATAAAAGCCTAGTTGGAATTATAAAAAGATAAACGAATTAAATTTCGTCGGGATCGTTAGAGATAAATCAAAAACATTGTCCTTAAAACGATCTATATCTCTATGGCGGTACGTATGGATTTATCTAGGCAGGTAAAGTTAAAACTGCTAACTTACATTCTTTGAATTATAGCCAACCCTACAATGAAAAAACATTAACACAGAGCAAACTATGGAAACCTCAAACTCTGCTTATAACCATTGCAGTAAAAATCCTGCTTTGGGGAAACGAGTGGAGGACTGAATAGTTTCTAGTTATTTTTTCGGTAAATTAATTTGAACATACGGGTTATGACAACATCTCACTTTTTAATGATTAATTGGGATAGTGAAAATCCACTTGCTCAGATTTTGCCGCAGCATTCCTTGCTTTCTAGTAGTAAGGCATATAGTACTAAATGGGTAAGAACGACTGAAATCTCCTTGCAGTCTGAAGTTTATCGATTGACTATCCTATAGAACAATTCAAGTATCTGCCCAAGACAGAAATTACAGTGCCGATAATCTCGTTGAGGGCTTGGTTATGTAGTTGCAAATGTATGGAAAGAGCCAAAATACTTCTGGTCTGCAAGGTTAGTTGTATAGAATGACCTCAAACTTTTTACTAGCTAAACGTTCTTGTACCTACTTGCTCCATTCATCCCATGCCGCTCGCGCCACCTTGGCTATTACTTCTTCGCGGGTTGTATCATCAGCGCTCGAATCTGAAACAAAGACGGAGATCGCCAAATGTCGCTCATTTGGAAGCGTCACAAGTCCCACATCATTTGTTGCAGCCGTCACTTTATTTACAGTAGAGGAAGTACCAGTTT
>CAJQOK010000538.1 GCA_905479905.1 uncultured Aliterella sp. | reverse complement strand
CCTCCGAGAAAGGATTAATTAACTGGAGCTATGGCGCGATAGACGGGTCTTTTTCCCCCTGGGAAAGGCGGTGGTGAGGATGTGGCGTACGGTTATAAGGGTAAAGGAATTTTAATTCATACCTTGACAGAGGGTAACGGTATGCCTCTATCCAATAGCACCACCGCAGCCAATGGCAGTGAACGAGAACAAGTGATGCCGTTAATTGACCGCATTAAAGTCAAAAGTAATCAACCTGGTAGACCCCGCAAACGAGTCAAAGTACTAGCGGCGGATAAAGGTTACGATTCCAAGGATTTGCGAGCAGCTTTACGTAAACGTGGGATTAGACCACAGTTACCAAAACGCAGTTGGAAGACAAGGAAAAATCAGGGTAGGCCAATTAAAATATCAGTCCCACGTTTCCAACAAGAACGCTGCTTCGCATGGTTTCAAAGAAAATATCGTAGGCTTGTTGTTCGATGGGAGAGAATTTCTGCTTGTTTCAATGCTTTTATTTCCCTTGCCACAATTCACATTTGGATCAATAGAATTTTATTACTGGGATAGGTTCATTGACTGAGCTTGATTATCTACAACCCAGATTCGGCTTATTCCAGCTAGGAGATAATCCGTCGCCTTACTCGTCATTTCACCAAACGACTGACCGGGAGAGATAATTTCGATAACTAATTCTACCAAGGCAGGACAAGGCTCATCTTCCTCCCACTCGACAGGTAGCTTCTCGTAAGAAACGTAAGTTAGGTCGGGAACGGGAATCCAATCTTGTTCTTGGCGCTTTAAAACTACAGCCCATTCTGGACGAACCCGACCAGATCCAGAAGATTCGCACCACTGATTTAAAGCCAACAGTAGCCGTAATTGTAAAGTCGAGTGCTTATATTTTGGTGACACTTTAGGGATAATTTCTCCATTAACTAATTCTGTGCGATCGCAACGATCAGGCATGGATAAAAATTCTTGCAAGCTAAATGTCGTGTTGCTCAAACTCATACAAGTCACCAAAAAAGCAATTAAGTCTTAGTGTACCCTAAGCTATGTCGCTAGAGTTTCGCTAGAGTATTCCTTTATAAAATAGGTTATGAGAAGTGGTCTTCTCAAAGGCTATGCTAAAATAAATACATATTTTAGGGATTGGCTGTTTTGAGTGAAAAAATAACGACTGTTAATGCGATCGCTCTTGAATCTACTAAAGACTTCGCCCCGACTGGCAAACTAACTCTTAATCCAATGTTGGTTTATTTATCCCAGTTAAGCCCTTCGTCGCGGCGGACAATGCGAGGAGCGCTAGAAACGATCGCCACTCTTGTCAGTGTTGGGGAATTTGATGCCATAAACTTTCCTTGGGCAGAACTCAGGTATCAGCATACTCAAGCTATTTACACGCAATTGAGCGAAAGATACGCATTTAGTAATGCCAATAAAATGATGGCAGCCCTTTCGCGGGTACTCGAAGAATCCTGGAAGCTAGGGCTGATGTCGGCGGAGGATTACCATAGAGCGATCGCTATTGAGCGTAAAACAGGGCAAAGGTTATTGAAGGGCAGGGCTTTGAGTATAGGAGAAGTACAGGCTTTATTTCATGTTTGCGCCCAGGACAAAACGGTGAAGGGTAGCAGAGATGCAGCGCTTATTGCAGTGCTGTATGGGGCTGGTTTACGGCGTTCTGAGGTAGTAGCAATAGATTTGTCTGACTGGAATATGGTTGATAACTGCTTAACAGTGCGATCAGGTAAGGGGGATAAAGATCGGACGACTTACTTAGATGATGGAGCGACGGCGGCACTGATGGACTGGTTGATTTGGCGGGGGGATGCACCAGGGGCGTTATTTTATCCCACGCGCAAGGGGGGTAAAATTGAAGCGCGGCGCATGACTGACCAGGCGGTGTTGGATATCTTACGGCAACGTGGTAAGGGAGCTCAAATTCCTTCGTTCTCACCCCATGATTTTCGCCGCACATTTATTAGTAACTTGTTAGATAGGGGGGCAGACATTAGCACTGTGCAAAAATTGGCAGGTCACGCGAGTCCTGTGACGACGGCGCGGTATGACAGGCGGGGAGAAGCGGCTAAACGCAAGGCAGCGAATCTGTTGCATACGCCGTATATGCGCTCAGAAGTCGGCTCCTAAGTAATAATAGAAACAGATAATGAACCTGTCAGTCTTCTTTTTAACATTGTCGTCGGAAATTCCTCTTTCTCAGCGCAGCAGGGAGGGGATTAAAGACTCGGCAAGCACAGCGAAGCGGAAATTGCCATTACATCGGCGAGTCCTAAGATTTGATGTATTCCTTTAGCACTTCGTCCGAAGCACCACCAGCAGAAATAAAACAGTAGGCATCATGCCTTTTGGCAGGCTTCCAATAGAACTTATTAAACTAAATTTATAATCATAGCGGCTGCTTTTTGTGGTTGTATTTCCCCTATTTATTTGTAATGACTCATCAACTCGACTGCCCTGCTTGTCGCCAAAAGCTTTATTTTCCTAGCTCTATTGATAGTTATGAGCATTTTCTTGAGGGCATTTGCAGTAAATGCAGGTATAAATACACATTAGAACAGGGCGAAGTTATAGTATTTAATTCTGCGCTAGAAGTTTTACATAGTGGCACTTACGGTAACAAAATTACCGTCAAATATAAACGCACGTATCAGATCCGGCTACTAAGTACGAACAAAACAGTGAAATCCTTAGAATTTTCTACTCTAGGGCAACAAGAACAATTAGCTGCACTGCCTGGAGACAAGCTACTGTTGCTTTACACGATGCGCGAAACGAAACAAAAAGATTTAGCTTGGATCAAGAACCAGACAACTACTCAAAGCTATTTGCTACAAAAACCAGGAGCTAAAGCCCGTTCAATGGGTACAAAGGTAGGATGTATGGTGTTTGCTGCCAGCACAATAATTGCAACAATTTTGCAGATACCGCTATTCGATAAAGTATTTATGGCTACGGCGACTCCTTCAGCCATTGGAATCGGCGTATATGTTACCAAACGCAAAAATCATAAAGTTAGCGATCGCAGGGAATTAGCAAGACTATCATCAGAACAACAATTATTGGTGCAGAAATTTGAATTTGAGCAAAAATCTGAGGTACTACATCAAGAGAGCGAAGATGATTTAAGACTAATAAATCGTCTAAAAAGCTTGCGAGAGAAAATGTTGCATACAAATATCGAACTATATACTACTCGAATTGCCGTTGTCTCTAATGGAATTAACGTCTTAGAAAATAATTTGCTTTTAACACAGAGTCTAATTACAGGATACGAACATATTTGCAATATGTTGACCATAGATTACGAGACTTCTACCTTGGCAAAGCAACTTCCCGATGATATTACCGCTAAGATTTTAAGTCAGTTGGAGGAACTGAAAACGATTGAAGCCCAGAAAGAAACAATGTCGCTGCTTATTAACGATCAAAGGTTACTAAACTTGGAATAGGTCATTGGCAATTGCAAAAGTAGTTGGAGAGCAAAAATCCATATAACTGATGGCTCTAGGGCGCTGGCTCAAAAACTTACAACTCTTAATATTTGATGTGTTATTTGGCTTGACAGGTAATCTAGATCCGATAAGATGAATTTGTAGCTAATAAGTCGGAGCTACAACTGCTGTTTTTTAAAAATCATAAATTCTTGGTTGAGCAAGCACTAAATAATTAGTGTTGTTTTAGTTGCAGTAGATTTTGAGTTCACAGACGATCTAAATTCAATTATAAACTTGGGTGACAAAACCCTTGCAGGAGAGGCATTAGCCTCTACTAACTTCTTGTTGCGGCGCTAACCATTAGTGACTGCTTAATTGCCCTTTAGGGGGTAACGGTTTTTGATGTAATAGCAAGCAAATTACTTAAATCGATGAAAAATTCCCAAGCTAATCCAGACTGTCCGCAGGAAACTTCGGCGATTCTTAGCCTTAAGCAACATTACGCGATGGAGCTTTTATTAATAGGAAAAACTGATGCAGAAATAGCTGCATTAATAGGGGTAAATAGCGAGATTATTGGTCAGTGGCGAACCAAAGATGCTGAGTTCGTAGTGGCAATAAATGCCTTACGTGCCGCCGCGTGGGAAGGCTCGGTAGCTAGGCTCAAAAGTTTAATGTCACTCGCTCTTGATGTAGTTGAAGAAGCTGTGACTAAAGGAGACGAGATGGTAGCCATTTCATTTTTGCAAGGGTTAGTGCCTGTAACTAATTCAAAAGAAATAGTCAACTAAATTGAAATAATTACTACGAGGAGATTCCGATGCTTTCAACACTGTCTAAGCCAAAAAACAAGGTACTTGCCCAATTAAAAAAATGGAAAGACTTGCGGCATTCCATGCTATTCACCCTGAGTTTTTTCTTGATTACAAATGGGGGACAAGTGTTTGCGACGGGAACAGGAACAGGTACGACGAGTGCTTGTACAGGTTGGCTATGTGCAGCAAAAAATGCGATGACAACGGCGTTTCCAGATGGAACGGGCGTAATCAACACCGGATTTGTGATGATGCAGGGAATAGTTGTAGCTGTGATCGTGGGAATCTGCGTAGCCCTGTTTAACAAAGTCGCTAATAGAGAAGATTATGGCGCACCATTAACAACTCTTTTCGCTGTAGTCTTAGTTTTGCTAATAACAAATTATTTGACAGGTTACATAGTTGGTACAACGTCAGGAGGAACTGCGCCTTAACTATATTGACGGCAATTTAATTACTTTGGGTTCGCTGATGCAAGAAACACCTACTCGGATTCGATTCAAAAAGACGCTAGGCAAACGACCAGACATATTCTTTATTCCCGGTAGGTTTGCCGTATATTGGCTAGGGATTGTTACAGGTTGCTTCGTTTTCTATGTATTGTTCAGCCCATACTTGGCGATAAATCCGTTCTTAATGGCGGTCATTTGCTTGACGCTAATTCTCACACATTGGATTTTAGTCGGAGATACACCTTGGAAGTATGGAGGCAAGTTTCATAAGCCAAGAACAATGGTGAAGGGCTACCCATCGTTCGATCCCAAAAACGGGAGTCAGATGAAACAAAAAGCTGGGGTACGACGAACGGGTAAGAAAACAAAGCGCGTCATCGATGCCATAGAAGATGAGTTTCACTTAGTTTGCCCAATTAAGTTTCAACTTAAAGGACAACACATTGGCGCTTACTTATTGCAAAAAAAAGGAATGCTCAGAGTAGTTTGGGCATTCAAGTGGAGAGGCATCAATAGCACTCTTTCTAAGGATGAAGCCCGAAATATTGCCGAGTTGATTGAAACTGGGTTGAAACAAATTCCGACTGGTGAAGAACTAACAATCAATGCCGGAACCTTCTCGTCGGAGCGAGAACGGATAGCAGAACTTGAAAAATTAATTAGTTCAACTTCTGCCCAAGAGAATAAATTTTTGCTTAAATGGGCAATATCTCGTTTGCAACGTTTAACTCAACTGGGAAAACATAACCCCAAGTTTTTGAAAGTTTACTTAACCTACACATTAGACGGAGGAACAACAAAAAGCCAAGACTGGGTGGAGAAGATTCTAGGGCAAGCAGAACAGTTTTACAAAGCATACGCGACAAAAGGAGATCAGCAATATCGACAACACCTAGAAGATTCGCTAATCAACGCTTTTAACTACGGGTATATGCAGGCGGTGCAGCTACTACAAAATAATCTCAAGTGGTCTGTTGTACCGATGGATGAAAACGATATATGGGAGGGAGACTGCTGGAAAAAGTTTAATCAAGGAAAAGCGCCAAAGATTTCCCAATTATTAATACTTGATGAAACTGGGTTGCACTGGGAACTCAATAGCGAACGTCATATTACAACGGAGATGTTTGCGGGGGGTTGTCCCGTCCTTGATAAACAGTGGGTACATATTCCTGGTATAGATTCCTATGTAGGAGTTGCGGTCTGGGATCAAAAGCCGCTCAAAAAATATGAGGGTGTAGGTGCTTATCTTGCCCAACTGTTAGATGGTTCAGCAGTATTGACAGATCCTAGCGTTACTAATACTGAGATTGTTGTGCAGTTTACCCAAGCTAACCAAGCGAATGTCCAGAAGGACACTCAGGACTTGGTGAAGCAATCGAATATGCACACAGTAATGGCAAGTAATCGCAATCGGTTAGACCCTGGATCGATGTTTAACACCCGCAAATCTTTGGAGGATCACGAACAGCTACTCGAAGGGAAACACGCGATGCGTTTTGCTTGGACGGCACTAATCTATCGCCCTACTCCAGAAGCGTTAAACCGGGCGATGCAGAACTTTACCTCTTTATTTGAAGGGGCAGTTGTTACTCGTGAGACGGGGTACGCCGACGAGATTTGGCTAGAAACATTGCCGTTTACTTGGAGGACGCTATTAACTCATCCTTACAAAAGGCAGTTATTAGATACAACAGAGGTTGCTCCAAGCTTAATCCCCTTAGTTTTTGACCAAACCATTGAAACTAAAGGGGTTGAATTTATTTCCGTGCGTGGCAACACACCTTTGTACTTCGACCCCTTTAGTCGCCCTCAACACACAATTGTGTTAGGAAAAACGGGAGCGGGAAAGACGGAAATGTTTGCTGACGTGATATTTAATTTTCATGTACGAAACTTTCACACCTTTATCATTGACTCTACGAGGGGAGATGGTACTGGTTCCTTCGACCCGATTACTGACTTTTTAGGGGGAGCGTATTTCAATACCTCAAAGGAATCAAATAATCTGCTGCAAACTCCTGATTTTAGGATGTTTACTGACGCTGACGAATACGATGCTAAATTTAATCTGTGCCGCGATACAGTAATGTCCGGGCTAATAGTCCTGACATTAGATAAAGAAGATGAGGGTAAAGTTCGGCGGTCGTACAAACAAATTTTTAACCTTGCCCTGCATGAATACTTCAAAGATGCAACGATTACTCAACGGTACAATGCGGCTCATGATGGCGGATTCGGCTCGGCTGATTGGAAAAAGATGCCAACTTTGCACGATTTAATTAAGTTTGTACATATTGACTATATGCCTACGGTTACACCCGAAATCAAACATACGATAAGTTCCATTAGGTTGCAACTAGAGTCTTGTTTAGTAGGTAAGATTGGCAGAGCGATCGCATCTCCATCAACTTTTCACACAGATTCGCGTTTAGTTGTTTACGCTCTAGGTAATATTGATGATGAC
Source organism: uncultured Aliterella sp. (assembly GCA_905479905.1). Classification (GTDB taxonomy): domain Bacteria; phylum Cyanobacteriota; class Cyanobacteriia; order Cyanobacteriales; family Chroococcidiopsidaceae; genus Aliterella. Next base: position 2,605 of record CAJQOK010000538.1, on the reverse strand, counting down.
CAAGATGCTGCACCTCTAGCAGTTTCAGCTTACTCTAGTGCCATTATTCGCGCTCTGAGTGTTAAAAAAGTTTTCCTGCCAATAGATGAGGGGTCTTACCTATTCAACTACGAATCTTTTGCTGAGATTGCTGCCTCGGTGTGTGCCAAAGGTCGTAAAGCCGGGATTTGGTTTGCATTACTGGGGCAAGACTTGGAAAGCATCGAACGCTCCAAAGTGTCATCGCAAATACTGGACAACATTACAACTTATATAATTGGTCAAATTAAAACTGGCGCTATTCCAACTTTGGTTAAACAAGGGATTCCCGAATCGGTACTTCGGCAAAATGCCAGCAGATCGTTTCAACTTCCCGATAGTGAATTTGCGCGTCAGTGGCTAATCAGTACGGGAGATGATCACCTATTTGGCAAGCACTACCCTAGCTTCGCTCACCACGCCCTACTGATGAACAATACCGATGAAGTAACAGTACGACAACAAGCTTATACCAAGGCTGGAGGAGACAAATTTAAGGCAATTAACGCCCTGGCAAATCAATTTAGAGTAAGTAGTATAGACGGTCGTTCCGAGAAGATTAAAAGATGATAACTAATAAAGTTTTACAAACAATCCGCCGACAGCCCATACTTTTTGCGGCTATAGCAATGATTATTTCGGCAATGGTTGTATTTGCAGTTTCAAAGAATCAACCACGTAAAAGACCTGTTTATCAATGGGAAAAAGATAGCGAGGCACTAAAGAAGCAGATAGACCAATTCTCAGATTTAGCTCAACCACGTAAAAAACCTTGAGGAACTATGACTGTAATTCAACCATTACCCAAATCAAAGAAGCGTTTACTAATTGCTGGAGGATCAATTGCTGTCTCAGCCTTGGCAATATTCAGTCCTATTTCTGCTAGAGCGGCTTCAGGAACTGTCTCAATGCTGTCGTCTCTTTTTGGGGCGGCGTCCGTTAATGTTTCATCCTACTTAGAATATCTCAATGCGGCAGAGGATTTTTATAGCGCGATCGCATCAGAGAACCTAGGAGAAATTTTAGTAGGGATTGAAGTTGCCAGTGGAGAATTGGGCATTCCCATCCCAGATGAAGTGCAGAAAGCTATTGACTTAGCAGCAAGCGTAAAAGATGGAAAGGAAGGCTCTTTTGGAATAGGGTCTACCGCCTTAAGTCAAATATTGCGAGGGCAGGTAGATTCTAAAACAACCAGCGCAGTTTCCGAAAACTTACTTAGCAAGGAAGGTCAAACCAGGATTAAGGATGTTAAAGAAATGACTGCTCAAGCTGCGGCGAGTTCTTTACAAGCGTCGGCAACGGCTGGGTCTTCAAATGTTACCCAAGATGTACTCAAGCAAATTGCTATTCAAAGTGGTGATACGACTTCAATTTTGAAATCAATTTACGATTCTACCGTTGATGCTCAAGTTGCTGATGCTGCTACGTCAGTTGCAATTGGCAATATTTCACAAACTCTAAGCGAAGAAGCTTGGGGCAAAAAAGTAGAGACTCAAGCCAATCAAATAGGGTTGATGGATACAACATCTTTATTTTCAGCACTGGCTTCTCCCCCCACAGACTAATTAATTATGCTACTTCCTCTTGCTCAAATCCAGACGGTCGATACGGGGACGTTTATTGACAACAATAAAGCAATCAGCGACGCTGTTCGTGAAGGCTTAAAGCAGACATGGATCGATGCCTTTAAAAGTCCTTTGTACAACAGCATTGCTTTTGTGGGGGCAATCTTTGCAGTGATGTTTATTGGTTTATGGACGGCTCAATTTTTGAGGCAGCATCTTGGAGAGGGAGATGCGGGTTTAGCACGGGGGCTGCCAGAGCTATTATTCCCTTTTCTATTGGTACTACTATTAGCAAATCCGATCTACGGACCAAGCAATGGTCCAATGCTTGGCTCTCTAACCTTGGGCGCTCACGATTTGATGAATGAAGTATCGGACTTTATTCTCTCTAAGCTTTCAAATGTTCCAGGTTCTCAACCAATTACAGAGGCTGGTGTAAAAACTTTCGCTCAATCTACCGCCTCCACTGCAATTACAGACTGTGCCAAACTTCCAGAGCAGTCAACACGGACGGAGTGCTTACTGGCAGCAGATGAGAAAATTAGACAAATACTAAATAATTATTTGTCTACAACAGCGTGGGCGCAGCCTTTATATTTTCAACTCCAAGAGCAAATTCGAGATGCGCTAGATAACCCTAGTGATTACGGAAACTCCAATTGGGTAGGTCGGGTATTCGGAGGTTTAGGTTCATCAGTTCAACCAATTTTTTCTCAAGCAATTTTAGGGCTGACGATGGCAATAGGGGCAGCTTTTATAATTGCTTTGGAAGTTGTGCAATTAATTACAGGTTTAGTCGGCCCATTGTTTTTAGGAATTTCTTTGCTGCCAGTTCCCGGCACTCCTTGGACAAGCTGGTTAATCAATTACTTTGGCATCAGCTTTGTTAATATCTGCTACAAGATTATGGTGGGTTACACAGCAATCACAATGCTCAACGCCGGACCTAGCGACCCACTGATTTACCCATTGATCATCTCACTTTTTGGCGTTGTCTTCGCCATTCTTTTAGCAGCAGGAGG
>CAJQOK010000537.1 GCA_905479905.1 uncultured Aliterella sp. | reverse complement strand
CTTGGAAAAACAAATTATTAAGCAAAAAAATCCCTCAGTTCTTCACATTGCAACTCATGGTAAATTTAGAGGCACAGCAAACAGCACTTTTCTGCAAGCCTATGACCGTCGTATCTCTTTGCAGGAGTTTGAAGATGTCCTCTTAGCTAACACTGATCCTATAGACTTGCTTACACTTAGTGCTTGTCAGACTGCGGCTGGCGACAACCGCTCTACTCTAGGTATTGCTGGACTCGCTGCGCGCACTGGCGTTAAAAATGTTTTGGCTAGTTTGTGGTTTGTTAACGATGCTGATACAGTGCCACTGATTGAGAACTTTTATTCTTATTTGCGTCAGCCAGATACAACTAAAGCAGAAGCGCTTAGAAAGGCTCAGTTAAGTTTAATTTCTAGACCTAATAGTCATCCTGCTAGATGGTCTAGCTTTATCTTGGTTAATAATTAAGTAATGCACAAAGTAATTTAGTTTCCACTACTCAAACTCACCACAATGAAATTAGGCAAGCACTAAGTTAAATGCACTCTTTCAATATTCTAAAGATAGTCTCTTATAGACCCATTCATTACAGTGGTACTGTATTAATAGTTATTAACAGTATTGATGGTTTTATTGCGTAATCAGCAGCAAAAATTTACCATTATTTTATAAAAACCATGATAGATTTTTGGCGACAGCAGTTATTTCAGTTACTCTACAATAATCGTCACCTTTATTGGTTTGCTAGTACAATTCCATTTGCAGGGCAATGGCGTATTTGGCAAAGACTTGTTTTACCTAGAATGAGAGGAAATTCTGCTCTTGAAATAGGTTGTGGGTTAGGTGATTTACTAGCAGATGCAATCGAGGCAGGTTATGATTGTTATGCGATAGAACAGTCAGAAGAAATGGTAAATGCCGCTCGGCATACACTTCAGCAGCGTCAACTAGGTATATCTGAGTGCATAATACAAGGGGTTTCTCAAGACTTACCTTTTCCCGATTGTTCTTTTGATAATGTTATTAGCATTTTCCCAAATGAATATATATATGATTCCAAGACAATTTCGGAAATTAAAAGAGTGCTTCGTCCCAAAGGTCGTCTAATTATTGTTTTTGGGGCTAATCTTTTACCTGTTAATCCTATTCAGCTACCTCTATTGTTAATTCCCATGTTGGTCTACGGTCATAATATATTTGTTGAAGGCTTAGAAAGCGATAAAAAAAATGAATGTAACGCTGCTACACATACTACTCATACAGACTATAGTGTAAGATTTGGAGAACGAATACCTTTTGCACAACAAGGATTTCGTTGTCAGTATGAAAGAATACATACAGATTTCTGGGAAGCATACATCATTGTTGGAGAAACCTAAAAAATGAATGGATATCATCTCTATCGCAATGGTATTTTCCCTACAAGCATTACTTAAGTTAATAGTCAAAAAGTATTTACTAATAAATTGATATGCAATCTATAATTAAACAAAAAAAAAGAGCTATATTCTATTTTAATTACAATACAATAACTCTTTCCTGGTACGCTTTTATCGTAGCGCTTGCAGTCTTATTACCACTGAAGCCAACTGAAGCACAGGTTATACCTGATGATAGTTTAGGTAGCGAGAATTCTAGAGTTTCTACTGATCCAAAGAATCCGTTCATAGATAAAATTGATGGAGGAGCAATAAGAGGAGGAAATTTATTTCACAGCTTTGAGCAGTTTTCTATCCCTTCTAATGGTACTGCCTACTTTAATAACGTTAATAGTATTCAAAATATTATTAGCCGAGTAACAGGTAACTCTGTATCTAATATTGATGGTTTGCTTCAAGCTAACAGCAATGCTAATTTATTTCTACTTAATCCCAATGGGATTATTCTTGGTCCAAATGCCTCTCTAAATATTGGTGGCTCGTTTTTAGCAAGTACGGCTAGTACCATTCATTTTGCTGACGGCGTACACTTTAGTAGTTCGGATTCGCAATCTGTGCCACTGTTAACAGTAAGTGTACCTGTTGGTCTAGGACTTACTTCACCTGGAAGCATAAGAGTTGAAGGAAATGGTCACAGCTTGCTTGCAAACGTTGGGACTGTAGGTAATCCTGTAATTGGGGCAGGTCAAAGTACAGTAGGATTAAAAACAAGTCCTGAACGAGCTATTGTTTTAGTTGGTGGTGACGTTAAGATAGAGGGCGGTATTCTAACAGCGCCTTCTGGTCAAATTGAGATAGGTAGTGTTGATTCTGGATTAGTAAAAATTGAGTCAGTTAACAATGAAAGGTGGACTCTAAATTATGATAATGTACAAAGTTTTCGAGATATCGAATTAGAAAAACTAGCTTTATTAGACGCTAGTGGTTTAAAAAATGGAAATATTTTTCTGCGCGGTAGAGATATTACTGTAACAGATCCCTCATTAGTAATAGTCTCAAATTTTGGTAGCTTGGACTCAGGTAAAGTAAGTGTTAATGCTTCTGGAAATATGGAAATAATCGGAATTAGAAATCCAACAAGGCCAACTGGGCAAGATATTGGTCCGGCTAGAGGAATATTTACGCAGAATTTATCAAGTGGAAAAGCCGCAAATATAGAAGTTTCGGCTAACAACATTTTTATTCGAGATTCTGGGCTTGTTGGAAGTGCAAGTTTTGCTAGTGGAGCAGGTGGAGATATCTTTCTAGTCTCTAGAGGAATAATTGAGCTATATGGTACTAACCTTCCAACTACAGGGTTATTAACAGGTACTATAGCCACGAGTTCTTATAGGACAGGGAAAGCAGGAAATTTAAAATTGTCTGCTGAAAATTTGTCTGTTAGAGATGGAAGTTCTGTCTCGTCAGTAACTTTAGGAAGTGCTAACGCTGGAAATGTAGAATTAAATGTTACCAATAACATAGACGTAGTAGGGGGAGCGCTAGTTACTTTCAATCCTGATTTTATTAGCAATAGTTTCTTGTCTAGCTTTGTGGGCGGAACTACTTTATCTGGCAAAGCAGGAGATGTCTTGATTAATACAAGGAAGCTATCTATTGTAGGCGGTGCTAGGATAGATTCTTCTACATTAGCCTCCGGTTTGTCTGGAAGCCTTATTATCAATGCCAGTGACTCTATATCAGTTGATGGTAGAGCCGCCAATTTTGTTAACCCTTCACTAATAATTTCATCGGCGAACGTTAGCAATCCATTTATCCAAACATCTCTTAACTTGCCAACACAACTCGAGGGGAAATCAGGATCTATAATCCTTAACACCAACCAATTAAATGTTTTTAATGGAGCGCAAATTAGTGCTAGAAATGACGGAATTAGCAATGGTGGGAGCATTCAAATTAATGCTGCTTCTGTTAATTTAGACAATAAAAGTAGCATTACAGCCTCGACTACCTCTGGAGAAGGGGGTAATATTTCATTAATAACCCGAAACTCACAACTGCGAAACAGCAGTAGTATAACTGCGACTGCTGGTGAAGCAGGTAATGGAGGCAACCTTACTATTAATACAGACACCTTAGTTGCTTTAGAAGATAGCGACATCACAGCTAATGCTTTTGAGGGTCGTGGTGGTAATATTCAAATCACCACTCAAGGGCTATTTCTATCTCCAGACAGCGATATTACAGCAAGCTCCCAGTTCGGGATTGATGGCAATATAGATATTCAAACATTTGGATTAGATATTAGAAACAGCATTACCCCCCTACAAAACAGGCTGGTCACTACAGACCAAGTAATTGCAGGCAGTTGTTTAGCTCGTCCTAACGTTGAGCGCGGTAGTTTTGTCATCACTGGTAGTGGCGGTTTGCCCATCAATCCCTATTCTGGAATTGAAAGATGGGACAACCTAACGGGAGTTCAACCAGTAGAAGATGAAAAAGCTCAATCCCAAGAATTGTCAGTGCCACCAGCTAATAACAATGTTAACGAGAGTTTACCTAGAAAATGGCAGCCAGGAGATCCAATTGTTGAAGCGCAAGCATTAATTCTGAAAGCAGATGGTCGTGCCTCGCTTATAACTTCGTCACCCCAACCAGAAATATCCAATGCTGATTCGCTGGTTTGTCAGCCAGACCAAGCAAAATCCTGAAGCAAACAATAGTTACGACTCATACTCAAAAATGGTTATGATTTAGAAATTTACTACCTAGGGACAAAATCTTAGAACGGTGCGACTTGAACAGAAAAAGAAATCCCATTATCTTGAAGCGAGTCGCCTTGTCGGTCGATAGATATAAGTGGGATGCCCCAATCCAAAAGGGCTGATAACGAGTCATTCAACTGCCAGCGCAATCCCAGTCCTGTACTCAAAAGCGTCCCATCCGCAGAGTTTGCTTCATTATTGCCGTTGCTCCAAATTGTTCCTGCATCAATAAAAGGAACAATTTGCAACAGCCCAAAGCCTTCAGGATCTCGGACAATGGGCAAACGTAGTTCTACAGTACCAGCAATCCCATTGTCCCCTACTCGCTGGCTTGTTCTGTAGCCTCGTACCGTATGCACGCCGCCAATACTGAGTTGCTCCAAGGGCAATAGAGAGTCTGGTGTCAGTTGAGCAGCGATGCGCGAGATCACTACCGCGTCTTTCTGCTCGTTCAATGCCTGTACCCACTGAAATTGTCCTTGCCAACTGAAAAATCGCCCATCTGTACCCGTGTTGTTAACGGTGGCATCCAATACTCCCAAGCCCAAGCTAAAAGTAGACCTGGCGGCTAATACTGTGTTAGGGCTGCGGCGATTAAGCCAGTCAGTGCTAAACCGTAAGACGCTAACTTTGGACTCCCCATTCTCCGCTCCTTCGGTAAAAGAGAAAGGTTCGTCATCAAACAAAAACGTGCGGCTGCGACGCAACTGAGCAGATACCCCAAAAGCAAACTCCTCTGTTGGAGTAAGAATAACTGGTTGGCGAAAATCAACTGCAAAAGTTTGAGCGCGCCCTGTAATATCGAGCGGTGCAAAAGGCTCAGAGATAATTCTATTTCTACCTCTGGTGTAGCGAAAGCCAAGCTTACCATTACGTGCGTTGAGGGGAATTTCGTAACTAAAGCTGTAACTATTTACCCCTTGGGTAATTCCTACTGCGGCATTGAGGCGATCACCTACTCCTAGCAAATTGTTGTAACCTAAAGCTGCTGTCGCACCAACAGAACCCACACTAGGGACTTCCCGATTATCAATAATTAAAGCAGCATCTAAGGGCGGAGCTTCCTTGAACTTCACAATCAAAACATTTTGCCCAGGTCTTGTCCCTGCTATTAGTTCAGCTTGCACTTGGCTAAAGAGGGGGTCGTTTTGCAGTAGTTGTAGCCCTGCATTTAATTGTTGCATATTCAGGGGCGTAGAACCCGCAAGGCGAAGGCGAGAGCGCACGTAATCTTGTTTTAACCTTGTTAAGCCTTGAATATTAATTCTTTCTAATTCTCCTTCTATTATTTGAACTTGGACTACGCCATCGTCAATCTCTTGGGGAGGCAAGAATGCCCCTGATGTTTCATAACCATTACTGACGTACAATTCGTTTATTGCCGTTCGGATCTCTAGTAATTGCTCGTAGCTCAACTCCTGCCCTATAAATGAATTTACAGCCTTAGCTAGTTCTTCAGAGGAAAAAACTGTACTTCCATTTACTTCTACCTTCTTCACTTTGACTTTTATGGTTACAGCAGGAGTAGGAGGGGGGCTAGGAGATCGCTTGGGCGCAAGCAGGGGTGAAGGATTAGGAGTTGGTAGCGTGTTGGGTAAAGGTGGTGGTGTAGGTTGTTCTTCGAGAGTCCCTAATGGAATAGAGGGAGATTGAGTAATAACTTCTCTAGACTGCTTGTAAGCTAATCGGTATTTAAGCTGCATAATAGAAAGGTAAAATGAATGAAAAGCAACTATGCCACCAC
>CAJQOK010000536.1 GCA_905479905.1 uncultured Aliterella sp. | reverse complement strand
GCCGTTCTAATGCGGTTAGATCCACCAGATCCTAAAGCAATTTCTGGCTGATTATTTTTAAGTACAATTGTCGGAGACATCATCGAAGAAATCCTGACATTTTCTTGCCATTGATGAAATCCGTAGGGATTCAAATCTTCTTCTCCCAACATATTATTCATCATTATACCTGTACCAGGAATTACATAACCGCAACCTTCACCGTGCGAAGTGGTGGTACTTGCAGCATTACCTTCTGCATCAATAACACTTATATGAGTTGTGCTTCCCCACTTATTTACAGATTTAACTAATTGCTGTTGGTATTGATTGATATGTTCGTCATTTAAAAAGCTTTCTTCAACATTCTCTTGCACCTTTCTAGCAGTATTTGTTAACCGCATTACTTCTATGAGTATTTGTAGATGATTGGGTGTACCAAATTCAACCTTAGTTAAATCTATTTTTGCTAATAATTCTAAAGCAAAAGCGATTAATGTACCGCCAGAACTAGGAGATGGATTAGTTAAAAGTAGATTGTTTCTGTAGTTGATAATTAATGGTTCTCTCTCGATAACTTGATAGCTTTTCAAGTCTTCTAAACTTAAATAACCCCCAAATTCTTGACAATCTTTTACTAATTGATGGGCAATTTCACCTTGATAAAATTCTTGTACGCCTGCCTCTACCAAGTAAGCTAAAGTATTAGCAAAATCTTTCATAAAAAAAGTTTCGCCAGTTTTAATCATTTCTCCCCTTGGTGCATACACACTTTTCATTTCCGGATCAGCAAAAATAATTGGCTTGAGAATACTTGCAGAGTAATGTTGAAAATCCTCTACTTTTACGCCATTATTTCCATAATGAATAGCGGGTTCTGCAACTACTTTAAAAGGTAATCTACCTAACCTTTGATGTACATGAAAAATCCCGCCAATATTTCCTGGTACAGCGATCGCACCCAAGCCAATATGAAACTCTTGAATCGCATCGCCAAAGTTGATATCAACAGGATAAAAATCGAGCTTAGATTGCAGATTTTTGGCGCGGGGAGTTTGGGAAAAAAAGTCAAATAAAATGTTTTTGTTAGCTTGAGTATGAGCGAGTAGAAAGCCGCTACCCGCCGCCGATGTTAGGGTAGACTCAGTTACAAAGGATGCTAAAACCGCCGCTACCGCCGCATCAAAAGCATTACCGCCTAGTTGCAACATTTCAATTCCTGCGGCGGCTGTTTTTTGATTTCCAGCCGCAATTGTACCGCGAGTAGGTTTGAGCATTTTTTCTTAACGCAAACTACTAACAAACTTATCTAACCTATCCATACCTTTTTCAATGGAAGTTCGGTCGGTAGCATAAGATAAACGCACATGATCGTCTGCGCCAAAAGCTACTCCAGGAATTGCCGCCACTTGCTGAGTTTCCAATAATGCTTTGCAAAACTCTAGAGAATTTAACCCCGTTTTGCTGATATTGACGAACATATAAAAAGCCCCATCAGGTTTAGCGCAAACAAGTTCAGGAATATCATTAAGGCGATTTAACATTATCTGACGACGTTCTATAAAAGCTTGACGCATTTGTTCAACGCAATCTTGGGAACTTTCCAACGCCGAAATCGCGCCATACTGAGCAAAAGTACAGACGTTTGACGTACTATGTCCTTGAATTGTACTTACAGCTTTGATTATTTCTGCCGATGCTGCCAAGTAGCCAACCCGCCAGCCAGTCATAGCATAGGCTTTAGCAAATCCACTACTAATAATAGTGCGATCGCCTATTTCTTTACCTAAAGAGGCAATACTAATATGTTGCGCCCCATCGTAGATAATTTTCTCGTAAATCTCATCAGAAACAACTAAAATATCTCGTCTTACTACAACTTCCGCTATTGCCTCAATCTCTAACGGTGTATACACAACGCCAGTGGGGTTAGAAGGAGAATTGAGGATAAGTAACTTAGTTTTGGGTGTAATTGCCCCCTCTAACTGTTCTGGAGTGATTTTGTAGCCCGTAGCCGCCGTATTGACAATAACTGGTGTTCCGGCGGCTAGTTTGACCATTTCGGGATAACTCAGCCAGTAGGGCGCAGGGATAATTACCTCGTCTCCTGCCTCTATCAGCGCCATCATGAGGTTAAACAAGCTATGTTTACCGCCATTAGTGACAATGACATTTTCCCCTTGGTAGTCGAGATTATTGTCTGTTTTCAACTTTTGGGCGATCGCATTTCTTAAGGCTGGTTCCCCCGCCGCCGCGCCATACTTTGTTTTGCCTTCATCTAAGGCTTTTTTGGCTGCGGCTTTAATATGTTCTGGAGTGTCAAAATCTGGTTCTCCAGCGCTAAAGCTATAAACCTCAATGCCCTCCGCCTTCATCGCCTTTGCTTTAGCGGCGATTTCTAAAGTTATTGACGGCGTTACCTCACCTACTCTTGCTGCCAGCTTCATATCTGCTTAATTGATGGCTTATTTCTAATTTATTTAGAATAGCCCAGAGTTGCGGTTGCAATCTGTGTTTTTTACTGCCGTAATCGTGGAAATGCGATCGCACTTCTACACAGCTTTGGTAGAAAATGGCAATTATCATATTTGAGCAAATATTTAGCTTCCTATTTACTTACTAAAAAAATGTTGCTTCACTACATCAAAACGAGAGCAATTCCAATAGTCAATATGGGAAGCAATCAAGCCATCAGCGTTAATTTTTAGTTCACTCCAGCCCGGAATAGCAATGCGAGGTTTCCAAGGCAAAGGCGTATTCCAACTTAGCACCCACTCCATTTTAATTGTGTCTCCCACTCGATTAATTGCCTGCAAGTCCATTTTTGGGGCAATAAAAAAAGTATTGATAAAGCCAATCATCGCTTTGTATTTTTTTATACCACGAAACTTATTCAACGGGTCTTGAAAAAACACATCTTGGGCATAAAGGCTATAAGTCTGATTGGCTGGGAACCTTTGATAATCGGCAGTAAGGTTTTCTACAATATCCATATAAAGTCTATTTTTCTGTCCACATCCGCTCTAATTGTCGTCGCCAGGATTTTAAAGCTTGCTCCCTTGATTCTGCGCCTTGTTCAAGATCGCCTAATATACCTTCTTCATAAAAACGGTCTAAAGTTTGCAAGGTATTTTCTAAGGATTGTCCTTGCTGCTTGGCAGTTTGGACGATTTGACCAATACGACTTTCGACTAATTGATTAAATACTCCTGTAATCCCTGTTTGATGTAAAGCTACCAAACGCGCGATCGCACCAATTAAATCGCTGCTGTGCAAACTTTCGCGGCTATGCTGATATATGCCCCAGATTACGCCTTGATGCAGAGCGTAGCGCACTTCTTGAGTATCATCAAAATTAGACTCTAAAAACTGTTCCAAAAATGGCTTTGCAACTTGGGCGGAGATAATTGGCACTAAAATCCTTAGCCATGACTGATCTTCTGATAACAATACCAATAAGCGTAAATTTTGTTGCTCTATTTGCCATGAACCAGGAGCGATCGTTGTGACAGGTGTTTTCTCAAATAGTTGTGTTAACGTACTGGCAATTTCTTGGGGTGTCATATATTCAATGTTATTTAGCTAATTAGTAAACCAGTTATCTACAGCTTACTTAGTATAATTCTATACTCTTTACGCCGCCAGAAAACAATCAATATCCATAAATGTTAATTAATATTTGCCCAAGTCACTTGTATCATTGGGTGGGTTTTTCCTCAAAAAATCAGCAATTATTTTTGGCTTAGTCTTACGCAAGTAATAGTTACAAAAAAACCCTGACGATAGGTCAGGGCTTTTTTAGTTATTAATTATTAACTAGCTTAACCATTCTGGTACGGCATCGGCTTTTGTATTGGTATGACGCGATGGAGTTTCACGATTGAACTTCATATGAATCGAGCGCGTTTGCTCTCCATCTACTGCTACCGCCATAATTGGGTAGTCAACCAAACCATCTTGGAAGGACATTTGATAGCGGAAAGTACCATCAGGATTGAGCTTTATCGGACGACCGCCAATAGTGACTGTAGCATCAGGCTCGGTTGCACCGTAAACAATCAATTCTGCATCTGCAACTAACCAAAACTGACGCGGACGAATTGCACCCATGCCAATGCCAGACATTCCAGCGCCAGACATTCCCGCACCAGACAATGTTAAGCCAGAAGCGGTAGGTACTGCCCACATACCCACGCCGGAAGGGAATACATAAGAACTAATAGCTTGTTCGTGCATGGGGGCTTGCTGCATCGAGCCAAAGAGCGAACCTGCAACCCTTTGAGCTTCTGCGCCTTGAGCCATGCCAAAAATATCATCATAAATTGGGTTGCCGTAAGCGCCAGCCACTGCCCCTTGTTGACTTGCTGTAGCAGTAGCCGTATCTGCCATGCGTTTAGCCGGAGTGACTAATTCAAGTACAGTTTTACCGCGCAAATCTGCTTCAAAGTCAACGGTAATGAATTGATCTTCAATCCAATCGCTAGGATATACCGGGGGAACGCGGACGGGAATAGAACGAGCTAAAACTAGCCAACGACCATCGGCGCAACGATAGCCAATATCTACCACATAATCGCGATCGCTTACCGGAATTGGCAAGTACCATTCTCTTGCTAGTTCGTCGCTGGGATATTCTTGAATGCTGTGGGGGCTTTGAGATTCTAAGCTGATGTCGGTAACATCATAAATTCGCAATGCTAATTGCTGTCCACCTTGGCGGCGCATTTCTTCTTTGCGATCGTTAGGAATATCCCAGTAAGTGTAAGCCCATTGAGGATCGCGGGGCATAAGTACAATTCGGCTTTCACCGTAGCCCGCAGGCAATTCGGCAAGTCCTTCGTCTACATCGGAGATAGAAGCACCAAGACGATCTTCCGAACCTAATTCAAATTTTGCTGCTTCCACCGTTTCTTGTGCCTCCAGGGGTTGAGATGAGATTACAGATTTTGGACGCTGGACTTGTTCTATGGCTGCCAGCAGTTGCGATTTACGCATTCGACTATAA
>CAJQOK010000535.1 GCA_905479905.1 uncultured Aliterella sp. | reverse complement strand
TCCAATTCCAATTACGGATTTCGCTTTGCGGGTGGCTAAAAAATTGCTGGGCTTGGGTGGCAATTTCGGCTTGGTTTTCTGCACTCATGCGTAAAGTTGCCATCGCTTGAGCAAGTAGGGGCGGTTCTACATAGCCAGGATTTAATTGCAATTGGAGCGCCGCCGCTTGATTAATCCAACCTTGTTCGCCGCTTTCATCGACAAATACGACTCCTTGATGAATAGTTTGTAGTATTGCCCCAAACCGTGCCTGTAACTTGTCAAGGCTAGTAGTTAAATCGTTAAATTTTAAAAGAGTGCGTAAATTTCCGAGTATAGATTCTATAAATTGTTTTAAATAAGTAGAAATCTTTGTAGGGTGATGCCAAATTAATAAAATTGCTCCTTTTCTACCATCGACGGAGACTAGGGGCAATACAGCCAAAGATTTAGTACCTTGAGCGATTAATACGCGAGCGGCGTTAGGGGTTGAAGGGTAGTTAGGATAATACAGACATTGGTTAGTATTTACGGCTTCCGCGTACAAAGCTGGAGTTGTCAAGCAATTGGGTAAGGCATTTTGGGGAAATTGCGCGATCGCAACGGCTGTAACATCATCAAGTTGACGCAAAGCGATCGCGGCATCAGCAAGGGCAAAGTTACGCAGTAGTTTTATTACCTTAGTAATTAATGTAATCGGCGTAGTATCACCATCGCTTAAGCTCGAAAGCACCGATTGAGAAGCCAAACGCCACTCAATTCGCCGCAAAAAGTGGGCTAATAAAGTAACGCCCAAAAAAGTCGCGCCTAATTCAATTAGATGTAATAATCCGCTATGAAGAAAAGTCGCAAGTATTAAAAATATTAACCCCACAGATAAAGCTGATATTGGTAGCATTGAGCAAAAGAGCAAAAATACTAAGCCTAAAGTTCGGATAGTTGTCCAGTTATCTAATACTGCCAAAATCGCCAGTAGCAACACTAACCCTAACAAAGCTGGGGTAAAGGTCGGTAACAAGTTCGGATGATGGTGTAGAGAGCGCCACCGTTTGAGAATTAAGCGCCAATCCATGATGCGATCGCCTTTGTAACAATATCCGGCGCACTCAGATGAGGATAATGTCCCTCTGCATCAATGGGGATATAGTGATTATGTCTAATCTTATCTGCCATATACTGCCCCACGCCAGACGGAACGGCAACATCTTTACTTGGCTGTAAAATTAGGGTGGGTACTTGCAAGCGTGGCAAATCTTGGCGGTGATCCGATTCAAAAATTACCCGTGCAACAGCTTGAGCAATATCTGGGCGAATGGCGGTTAAAGTCTTGGCAAATTCTTGAGCAAGTTCCGGGCGATCGGGATTGCCCATAATTAGCGGGGCGAAACCACTAGCCCAACTATAATAATTAGCAGACATCGCCGCGTACAAGTTATCTAAATCGTTACGTTCAAAGCCGCCAATATATCCGCGATCGTTGAGATAACGAGGAGATGCGCCGATAAAAACTAATTTGCTAAAGCGATTACTTTCTACTAATGCAGCTAATAATCCAATCATTCCGCTTACTGAATGACCTACTAAGATCGGCTTAGTTAGCTTTAATTCGGCGCACAAATCTAGTAAGTCTTCAGCATAACTATATAAACTGCTGTAGCGATGGGGACTATAGGCATTAAAATCTGAGTTTCCTGCGCCAACATGATCGAATAGAACAATGCGGTAACTAGGTGCAAAAGCTGCTACTTGATGCCTCCAGGCTGTTTGATCGGAACCGAAACCATGAGCAAAAATTAGCGTTTGTTCGCCTTTGCCCAAAATTTTGACATTATTGCGCGTCAGGATGCTAGTTGCCATAACTTACAGTTTCGACCTTCATTCTCAAAAAAAAGGTAGAGCATTAAATACTCTACCTTTTTTATAGTTATGCTTCCTTTAGCTTGTAACTAAACTCTACGAACTTTTAGTTAAATCGACTCCTTGGGGTAGTAACTCGCGTGTTTGCTCAGAAACTACTTTTACAGTTCCCGTTTCATCGACATCAACTAAGGCTGTATCACCGTCGCGGACTCGACCGGAGAGAATTTCCTCAGCTAGGCTGTCTTCAAGCAAGCGCATAATCGCTCGGCGCAAGGGTCTTGCTCCGTAGCTGGGGTTGTAACCTTCTTCTACTAAGCGATCTTTGAAGGCTTCGGTTACGTCTAGGGTGATACCCTTTTCCATTAACCGATTGAATACTTCTTTGAGCAGAATGTCGGCAATTTCCTTCACTTCGTCTCTGCTTAACTGACGGAAGACAATAATCTCGTCTAGTCGGTTCAAGAACTCTGGACGGAAATATTGCTTAAGTTCTTCATTAACTAGAGACTTAATCCGGTTGTATTGGGATTCAGCCACGTCTTGAGCCAATTCAAAACCTAAACCCGCCGCGCCTTTTTCAATGACCTTAGAACCAATGTTAGAAGTCAAAATCAGCAACGTATTTTTAAAGTCTACCGTCCGACCTTTAGCATCCGTCAACCGCCCGTCTTCTAATATTTGCAAGAGCATATTGAATACATCGGGGTGGGCTTTTTCAATTTCATCAAAAAGCACCACAGTGTAAGGACGACGACGTACAGCTTCTGTTAGCTGACCGCCTTCGTTATAACCTACATAGCCCGGAGGCGAACCAATTAGCTTAGATACGGTGTGACGTTCCATGTATTCCGACATATCGAGCCGGATCATTGATTCTTCTGAACCGAAGAAATAAGTAGCTAATGCTTTGGTTAACTCGGTTTTTCCAACTCCAGTGGGGCCAGAGAACACAAAACTTGCGATCGGTCGGTTGGGATTTTTCAAGCCCACACGAGCGCGGCGAATTGCCTTAGAAACCGCTCTAACTGCTTCTTCTTGACCGATTAAGCGCTGGTGCAGGGTGTCTTCCATGTGCATCAGTTTCTCGGATTCCGATTCGGTCAGCTTGCTTACAGGTACGCCTGTCCAAGAAGCAACGATATGGGCAATGTCTTCTTCAGTAACGACGGGTGAATCTTCCCCATCTGGGCGGGTGGTGTTGGTTTTATTTTGCGATAGCGCTCGGATTTCGCCTTTAATTTCCATTTCGCGATCGCGCAATTCTCCAGCTTTACCAAAGTCTTGTCCGCGTACTGCATCGTCTTTTTCTTTCAAGACTTTACGCAATTCTTTGTCTAGGTCTTTGGCGGCGGGTGGAAGTGCCGAATTAATTAGCCTTACTCGTGAGCCTGCTTCGTCCATCAAGTCGATGGCTTTGTCGGGCAAAAAGCGATCGCTAATGTAACGATCTGACAGTTTGGCGGCGGCAAATAAAGCTTCATCAGAGATTTTTAGTTTGTGGTGTTGCTCGTAGCGTTCCCGCAAACCAAATAGGATCTCAATAGTTTCATCTACCGAGGGTTCGCCAACCATTACGGGCTGAAAGCGTCGCTCTAAAGCGGCATCGCGTTCGATGTGCTTGCGGTACTCGTCTAAAGTGGTTGCACCAATACACTGCAATTCTCCTCTTGCCAAGGCTGGTTTGAGGATGTTTGCTGCGTCAATGGCTCCTTCGGCTGCTCCCGCACCGATCAGAGTATGCACTTCGTCAATCACCAAAATTACGTTCCCCGCCGAACGAATTTCGTCCATGATTTTTTTCAGGCGTTCTTCAAATTCACCGCGATATTTAGTACCAGCTACTAATAATCCAATATCGAGGGTGACTACGCGCTTATCTTCGAGGATGTCTGGTATATCTTTATTCGCAATTCTTGACGCTAACCCTTCGGCGATCGCTGTTTTACCAACGCCGGGTTCGCCAATCAATACGGGGTTGTTTTTTGTTCTTCGACCCAATATCTGAATTACTCGCTCAATTTCTTTGGCACGACCAACTACAGGATCAAGTTTGCCGTCTGCTGCCATTTGTGTCAAGTTTGAGCCAAATTCATCCAATGTTGGGGTTTTGGTACGTCCTGACGGCGATCCTCCGGCATTGACTTCTGCCGTTTCTCCTAGCATCCGAATTACTTGGGTGCGAACTTTCGATAAGTCTACACCTAAGTTTTCGAGAACTCTTGCTGCTACGCCTTCTCCTTCGCGGATTAAGCCTAGTAGTAAGTGTTCTGTGCCAATATAATTATGTCCTAGCTGTCGTGCTTCTTCTAGAGATAGTTCTAGAACTCGCTTTGCTCGTGGCGTAAATGGTATTTCTACTGCGACGAAGCCTGAACCACGACCGATAATTTTTTCTACTTCAATTCGGGCATCTTTGAGATTGACACCCATTGACCTTAGAACTTTTGCTGCTACGCCCGTTCCTTCGCCGATCAGACCCAGGAGGATCTGTTCTGTTCCTACGAAGTTGTGACCCAGGCGGCGGGCTTCTTCCTGGGCCAGCATGATCACCTTTATGGCTTTTTCTGTGAAGCGTTCAAACATAGCGTTTTTGGTTCCCCTGAGTCTTGCCAGTACGCTGATTTTAGCACAGGCTATATTTCTGGCTGTCTTATGATGATAGCTACAAGCAGTACGGTTTTCCCCACTATTAGAAAACAATTTTTATTTTTTTGTAAAAGTATGCTGTTTTAAATGCTTCATATAAGTATAAGTTCCTATGCCTTAAATAAGATTAGCGTGCGATCGCGCTCTGGAGCAAAAAATCAACAAGATTTTGTTTAAAAAACCCATACTAAAGACATCCAAGTTCTAAAGCTGGATTGCTATGACTATTACCACTTACAAATGGACAATTGAACGCTACCATCAAGCGATCGCTGCGGGGCTTTTTGATAACGAATCCGTCGAGCTATTGCGTGGAGATATTATAATTATGCCCCCAGAAGGAGAAGCCCACGCTTATTACAATAGCGAAGTTGGGGATTATTTACGGGCTATTCTAGGGGCTAGGGCTAAAATCCGCGAAGCGCACCCGATTACCCTCCCCAATAACTCCGAACCTATCCCAGATTTAGCGATCGTCAAACCATTAGGAACAGTCTATTTAGAACACCATCCCTATCCCGAAGATATCTTCTGGCTAATTGAGTTTTCCTTAGCTACTCTTAGCAAAGACCTAAACGAGAAAAAAGCAACTTATAGCGAAGCAGGTATTGCTGAATATTGGGTAGTAAATCTTGCTGGTATGGAAGTTTCAGTTTTTCGAGAATTAGAAAATGGGCGCTATATTACAGCAGAAATTTTTACAACTGGGGTTGTTTCGCCTCAAGCTTTTCCTAATGTACAAATCCAGGTAAAACGATTGATGAATCAATAGGATTTGAAACTTAAGCTAATCGTTTAGTTGCTTCAGGTGCGATCGCAGTAGTGAAAAGTTTTCTTTTTCAATCGCGGACATCGTACACCACTAACGGTTATGTGCGATCGCACTTTAAACTCCACGCGAGTAAATGAAGTTAACGGCTTCAGCAGACAGCTATACACTTTTCATCATAACCGATAGTGTATGCCTCCGTTTCGTTGCAAGCCCTTGTTAGGTATAGGATTGGCTAGAGTGTATGAACTGATAAAAGTCTGGTGATTTAGTAAATGATTGAAGGTCTTTTAAGCCCTCCATCAATGAGGTTAGCATCCAACCCAGATTTTCAAGATGAGTTAATAATCGAGGATTTTGTTCATCTAGAAGACTGATTAACTTACGGTAGTCTTCTATAGAGCTAGTATCGAGTAGCGCTAAATCTTGATGAATCAGCTTGTTTCGTTCCACCACAATATCTAAGAGCGCCTGTTTCTGTATATTTAATAAATCCGAATCGCTATAGGTAACCTTAAATGACAAAGATACCCTTAATTCAGAAGAGTCGGGTTGAGTTTTAGACTGGTCATTATCAGTTAGTACGGTGTTATGCAATTGCTGAACTAAACGACCCAATGTCTGCTTACGAAATTTCTCCTGATTTTCAAGCAACGAGTTACGGGTTGATAATCCATCAATTTCGTTAATCTGACTAACTGAAAGTAAATACTTTAAAATGCCTTCAATCTTTGAAAAATTAACTATATTTCTACCCAGCTTTTTTAGTGCTTCAGTTCTAACTATTTCAATATCTATCGGTTCATCCATAATTTACGATATTGCTCAATCATACATATTATAAGAACTACTGTTATTCGCCATGCAAAAAGGCTGCTGCCTAACTATATTATTATATTCAATCTTTCAATATAATCTCTTGCTAAGTTATGATGTGCAAGCACCCTAGCCATTGTCAGGCATGATAGGCAGAAATTTTCTGTATAACGTCCATATTTGGAGATTAAACAGAACAATTTCGTATATCTACTTTGTAAGAAAGATTACACGGAATTATTATATTTAACATTCTCTAGAAAATATAAGATCAGTGCGGCAAATGAATATTAAAATAACTGTCTCGCTGCAAATCAAGTTAAGGTCAAAAAAATAAAATATTACGAGCATTATTTAAAAATAAAAGGCGATCGCAAGTTGCAACTAATGCACTCTTAATTGGTAGCCTGTATCTTTAACAATGCGCGATCGCAATTCTTGTTGCCAAGCTGTTACATTTTGGATAAATTCAACTTCTTGTAATCCTCCTTTCCACAAAATTAAGGCATCTTCCCCCGTATCTGAGTAGTACCGTTTCCTAATTCCTGCCGTTTTAAAACCAAATTTTTGATAGAGTGCGATCGCTCCCTTGTTTGATGTCCGTACTTCTAAACTTGCTCTTTCTAATCCCCTTTTCTGTGCCAATCTCAGCATTGCTAACAATATAAATTGCCCGAAACCTTGACTTTGATACCTGGGATGTATTGCCAAAATTGTAATATGCGCTTCATCTACAATTGCCCACAAACACCCCATTCCTACTAAAAATGCCGGATAGCCACGAAGCGATAAACCGAGTAAATCGGCGTTGGGGCTATCTATCTCTCGTTCGTAGCCTTCCATCGTCCACAAACCGCCAAAGCATAACTGGTCTAGTTCTACTACTGCTTTGAGCATTGAAGTTGTAATTGGTTTAAGTTCTAATAAATTCACACGAATTATTGGTACGAGCGCTTAGTACACTAGAAATTAACAACTAACTCCTATCTATCAATTCCACTCAGGAATATCTTTTAAATTATGGTATCCACGTTTCACCCTGTAGAAAGTGAAAATTCTGGTTTGGGTTATCTACCCAATTCCAATCATACTCCAACAAACTCCCCTAACCAAGAACTATTACCGCTTACAGCTAAAATTAACTCTAGCGATGCGTTAGAAATCGGCGGTTGCGATGTTCCTAATCTTGTAGAACAATTTGGTTCGCCTCTATACATCCTAGACGAAGAAACTCTGCGGACTGCTTGCCGTCAGTACAAACAAGCAATGGAACGTTACTATCCGGGTCAGTCTCAGGTACTATATGCTTCTAAAGCTTGGAGTTGCTTGGCTATATGCGCGATCGCTCATTCTGAAGGTTTGGGTATTGATGTAGTATCCGGGGGCGAACTCTATACAGCAATAGAGGCGGGGGTTACACCTGATAAACTCTACTTGCATGGCAATAATAAGTCTGTCTCAGAATTGAACTATGCGATCACCTCTAAATGTACGATTGTGGTCGATAATTGGCAAGAATTACACAATTTAGTAACTATCAATGCCCCTACCCGTATTATGCTGCGGCTAACTCCCGGAATTGAATGTCATACTCATGAATACATCCGCACGGGTCACTTAGATAGCAAATTTGGTTTCGATCCTAACCAATTAGATGAAGTATTTGCTTTTGTAAGTCAGCAAGAATGTTTAAATTTTGTGGGATTTCACGCTCATATCGGTTCGCAAATTTTTGAACGCCAACCTCATCAAGACTTAGGTGCGGTAATGGTGCAGTGGATTAAAAAAGCGGCGAAATACAGTCTAAAAATTAGCGAATTAAATGTTGGCGGTGGCTTAGGTATACGTTACACCGAATCTGACGATCCCCCAAGTATTGACGAATGGGTACAAACTATTTGTCACGGTGTAAAAGATGCCTGCGAACAAGAAAACTTGCCTTTACCTAAATTATTATGCGAACCGGGGCGAAGTCTTGTGGGTTCTGCTTGCATTACAGCTTATACTATCGGCTCATCAAAAGTAATTCCCGAAATCCGTACCTATATTGCTGTAGATGGAGGTATGTCTGATAACCCTCGTCCGATTACTTACCAATCGGTTTATCGTGCTGTAGTTGCTAATAAAATGTCTGCGCCTATAACTCAAACAGTTACAGTAGCTGGAAAACACTGCGAATCTGGCGATATTGTGATTAAAAACGCAACTTTACCGACTACAAACCCCGGAGATATTCTCGTTGTCATGACAACGGGTGCTTACAATTACAGCATGGCATCTAACTACAACCGTTTGCCCCGTCCAGCAGCCGTATTAGTTAATCAAGGTGAAGCAAATCTTATTTTGCAACGAGAAACTTATCAAGATTTAATTCGCCAAGACCTATTACCAGAACGCTTGAACAGTTAATAATAAGTAGAAATACTCCCTGTAACCCCCTTAAGGTAAACTTGCAACTAATGAGAGATTTGTGGAAGCAATGGCTGACAAACCTAAGCTGGGCGCAGCCTTTGTTGCTTCAAACTCTCGATTTGGGCTTGGTGTTGGCGCTCACCTATACGGTGCTGGTAATTGTCGGTGAACGCCGTACTTTGTGGATGGTGCGGGGATTTATTATTCTAATCCTCGCCGAGCGCTTATCCGCACTTTTGCGCCTAGAACTATTAAATTTTGTCTTAGAAAAGTTAGTAGTTGGTTCGGCGGTAGCAATGGCAGTAGTGTTTCAATTAGAGTTTCGACGATTTTTGGAACAGTTGGGGCGAGGAGAATTTAAACAGTTGTTACAACCAGCGACTAGCAATATTTCTAAGCCGGATAGTGTAGTTGATGAAATTGTTGATGCGGTTAAAGAACTATCGCAAAATCGTATTGGGGCTTTACTGGTGTTGGAAACCGATAGCCCCCTTGACGATCGCTATTTTTCTGTTCCAGGAGTAAAGCTAAATGCAGAAGTTTCTAAGGAACTATTGCAAACAATTTTTCAGCCAAAAACTTTACTGCACGACGGAGCAACATTGATTCGCGGTTCGAGAATTATGGCATCGGGGGTAATATTGCCCCTTTCTGAGCGCACCGCTTCCCGTCAGCTAGGAACCCGTCACCGGGCGGCGATGGGCATTACCGAGCGGGTAGAAAATTGTATTTGTGTCGTGGTATCAGAAGAAACAGGTTCAATTTCTTTAGCAGAACGGGGAATACTAAATAGACCCCTGACCAGCAGTAAACTAAAG
>CAJQOK010000534.1 GCA_905479905.1 uncultured Aliterella sp. | reverse complement strand
GTCAATACTGACATCAGATTTTATAAAATCATCCAATCGTAGCTTTTAGGGCTAAGGCTTTAATGTTTAGATTTCTACGGGCGTAATCGGTCGCACGTTTAATGATTCAATCGTGGGCTTATCCCCAGCTTTAATCCAAGCAATCTGTCCAATTCGCTGCCTACGGGCGTATTCGCGGATAGTGTCGCCGTTTCTTCCTTCTAACTCCATCTCTACTTGCACATGATGATGAGAACTTCTCAACTTCTGAGCGTAACTAAAAGCAGCAAAATAAGCATCGGAGTTTTCGGGAACTACTAGCCAATTACTAGCGGGTGTAAACTTGGGTAACTGATTGCTATCGAGCAACACTTGCTGTAATTGCTCAATATTGAGAGCAAAGCCAATTCCTGGGGATGACTCACCTTGGGGATGATAAAGACCTAATAAGCGATCATAGCGTCCTCCCTGCCCTAATACATGAGTTTGGTTGCGATCGCTAACAACTTCAAAAACAATCCCTGTGTAGTAGTCCAAAGTTTGCACCAAACTTAGGTCTAAAATTAACGGAAACTGACTATTAGCTCCTTCATAGCATTGATCGAGCAGAGATATTAAAGATTTAAGGTGATGAACTGCCTCGATCTGCGATTCGTCCAAGTCTAGACTAGCAACGCGCTCTAGAACATCAGCAGGTTTACCGCGCAAGTCTAGCAATAGTAGACTTCGGGCTTTTAAAGCATCGCTTAACGGCAAATTTTCTAAAGTTACTCGATCTAGAGAAGCGATCGCTTTTCTCACCGTAGCTTGCAATGAAACCGGAAAAGGAGATAACAACCTCCGAGCGATTCCCGCCTCTCCCAAAATCAACCGCCATCCACTAGCTAACCCTAATTCTTGCAAACACTCCGCCACCAGCAATAGTATTTCCGCATCCGCAAGTCCACCTCCACCGCCTAACAACTCTACCCCTGCTTGATAAAATTCTTGCACTCGATTGTGAGAACTGCCTTTAGTGCGGCGAAACACATTAGCTATGTAGTACAATCTCTGCCCATGAGTTACTCCCGCCATGCGAGTTACAGCCGCTCTAGCAATGGAGGCTGTAAGCTCAGGACGCAAACCCAATTCCTCCTCTAAGCCTTGCAACTGAATCACCGAGCGACGTTCAATTGCTCCCCCGGCCATCAGCGTATCTAATCGCTCTAAAGTTGAAGTAATAATTTGGTGGTAGCCGTAACGTTGAAATACTTGCTGCAACCGCTCCTCAATCCAGTGTTTTTGAGTAACATCTAGCGGTAATAAATCTCTTGCGCCCGTAGGTGGTTGATAGATCATTTGTTTTTCTTCCCACCAAACATCCCACCAAACAAACCGCCACCTTTGGGTTTGTCTGCGCCTTCTCCCGCCTTGTTGACTGGACTTGTTTGTCCTGCTATTTTTGGTACAGCTTCTGCTAATACTTGTTTGCTTCTTAATGCCATTGGTTCATTAGGATTTAATTGCAAAGCTTTATTGATGTGAACCTTAGCCATTGTTAATTGATTTTGCTTTAAATAAACTATTCCTATTAAGCTATGAGCCATAGGATTATTAGGTTCTAATTTCAAAACATCTTGTAATTCTACTCTAGCGTCAGGGAAGTTATTTTTTTCCATCAATTTTTGAGCGCGGCGTAAGTATTGTTCTACTAAAGTTTCTGGGGTTTGCTCCTCTGGCGGTGGTGATGACGTTTGTTTTGGTTGTTCTGGCGATTTTTGCGTGGTACTTGGAAATGGTTGCGATACTGAACTAAATGCTTTGTTTGATTGACGCATCAAATACACTAAATTTAGTTCGCTAATTTCAGCAATAACTGTTTTAACTCGATCAAAGTCTTCGTATTGATTGAGAGCAAGTTGCCGCAGTTTATTTTGATAAATCTGTTCTATATTGTTTGTTTTAGCTAATTCTTGAGATGATTCGTACCGTAATGGCGGATTTTGGTCTTGCTTCACCCGTTTGCTAATATCTTTTAACAGCACAAGGTATTCCGCACGAGAATGTTCTGTCGTAAATTTTTCGTAAGCTGGATTAACGATTTTAGAAAATAAATCGTTGGCTTTTTGTTTTTCCCCAATCTCTTTAGCCGCCGTACTATCAGGATGTAAAAGCCGAGCAATTTTTAAGTATCGTTGACGAATATCCTTAAAATTTGCATCAATAGAAACACCTAAAACTGCATGGCAATCGGTAAAATCAAATTTGAATAGCCCAATATCAATATTTAAAGACATAAAACGCTGTTCGCTTGCCTGTCATAAAAGTTTATTTACGGGCGTTATACTCCCCTCTTAGCTAAGTCAAAACGGTAACATCTATTCCTGGCTATTTAGAAATTATATTGCTTATAGCTGATAAAGAAGGGACTTTTATTAGTTCCTGACTTAAACTATGGTGAATTAAGCCATTAGTAGCCAAAATTCGCCCAGACTCAATACTCAATAAACTTTCATCATAGGCTGTAACTTTGCCTCCGGCTTCTTGGAGTAAAATGACCCCGGCGCTAACATCCCAAGGGGCAATTCCTCGCTCCCAGTAACCATCTAAACGCCCACAAGCAACGTGCGCCATGTCCAGCGCCGCCGAGCCACTGCGCCGCACTCCTTGGGTAAGATGGGTAAGGTGACAAAATTCGGCGTAATTATTATCTGTTGTTTCGTGGCGATCGTAAGCAAACCCCGACACTAAAAGGCTTTCACTTAATTGATTTGTAGTAGAAACCTGAATCGGGCGACGATTTTTTGTTGCCCCAAGTCCTTTAGCAGCACGGAATAGTTCTTGACGGGAGGGATCAAAAATAACGCCAACTTCTGGTACTCCAGCAATTAGTAACCCAATAGAAACGGCAAAAAAGGGGTATTGATGAGCGTAATTAGTTGTGCCATCGAGAGGATCTATTGCCCACAAATATTGACTTTCGGCTAATCCTAGTTTGCCCGATTCTTCTGCAAGAATTGCATGAGTGGGAAAGTGTCGCTGTAAAATTTCTAAAACGACAGCCTCCGATGCTTTGTCAGCTACGGTAACTAAGTCGCCTGGACGACCTTTTTGAGTTGCCGTACCAATATTACCTAAATAACTTAGCAAGACTTCACCCGCAGCGATCGCGGCTTCGGTAGCTATTTCTAAAAAACCTGATAATTGTGCTGTCATAGTTAGCGATACTTGGCGCGAAACTCGGTGGGGGTCAAAGTCATTGGTTGCTTGGGGTTCCAGATTCCCTGTTCTTGAAGTCTAGCCCATTGTTGGGCGTGAACTAAGCGGGTATCATGTTTATGATTTGGCGACTTTATGGCAACTAATACGACTCCTTGTTTTATCAAATATTCGTTTACTAAAAAGTCGCTCCATACGTAAGCCAAAGATCGCCCAAATTCATCTTGTTTTTGGTCATCAAGCTCTAAAATTACCTGTTTATCAACAATTAGCTGGGTTAAAAAAGCTTTGGCTGCTTGTCCGTGTGGCTGTTGTTGCAAGTCGGGCGCGTCAATGCCAATTAACCTAACTTGCATAGTTTTGTTATTGCTGACTACTTCTATAGTTTGTCCGCTAATTACGCGCTTTACTTGTACTTTCAACCCTTGAGGTTGTGTTTGGTTTTGACACCCGCTTATAAGTAATAGAATAAAAAGAAATTTTTTATTCCTCATCTAAAGGCAAGCCTACTTTAACTTTACCTCTACCGAAGTATTGCCCAAACTGTAATTCGTATACTTCATCTTCGTCTTGGGTTTCTACTTCTAAGTCAGAGCGGGCATAGCTTACACACAATAGAGCATAGCCTTGAGAGCGTAATTCGTGGGATAGTCCCATTGCTTCGGGCTGATAGATTTCCCCAGATACTACCCGCACAGCGCAGACGGTACAAGCTCCGTTGCGACACAAGTAAGGCAATTTTACCCCTTGATTCTCGGCGTTTTGCAAAATGTAGCTGGTTTCCGGTACTTGGAGGAGGTGAACCTGGTTAGAAATGCGATCGCGTATCTTAACTGTGAAGTAACGAGTCATGATTAAAGGAAATGTTTTCGGCTTTATTTAATTTAGCGCCTCATTGCGTGTACAATTAGAATTCGCGACATCTGGAGAGGTGGCCGAGTGGTTGAAGGCGCAGCACTGGAAATGCTGTGTAGGGTAACTTATCGAGGGTTCGAATCCCTCCCTCTCCGTTTTTAAAAGCACTGCCATAGGCGAAGCTTGAGTAATTCATTATTGAATGCTGAGTTGCACGTATTTAAAAAACTTAAAACTATTTAAGTGAAACTTGGATTTTGAGTATCAAATGAGTATCATTAGCTGAGTAAACAGCACTAGCAATACTCAGTCTATGTACAGTAAGGCTACAGGTAAGAATAGCAGGGGAACGCCGTCAGTAGAATCTTTCCGAGGGCGGCTTAGAATCCGATTTAGAGCCAATAGTCAGCAAAAAGCTTTTGCTCTTGGTCTAGCTGATACTTCAGAAAATAGACTAAGAGGGGAGGCGATCGCCCGTCAGATGACTTTAGATTTACTTTCTGATAACTTTGATAGCACCTTAAATAAATACAAACCTCAAAGTTTTTTGACAGTAATTGAAACTATTAAACCTAAGACTGAATTAGACTTGCTGACTTTATGGGGGAAATACACCGAATTTCGCGCTCACCAAGTAGAAGCTACGACCTTGGCTATAAATTATTCTAGAGTAGAGAATCATCTTAAAAAGCTTCCTACTAGAAACTTAGAGGACGCTATATTGATTAAAGATTTTTTAGTTTCTAACTCCTCCCCATACACGACCAAGCGAATACTCACACAAATTAACGCCGCTTGTAATTGGGGTCTAAAGTCTAAATTAATTACAACCAATCCGTTTTATGGTTTAGCGCAAGAAATAAACTTACCCAAAAATTCAGCAGATTCTTTAGATATAGATCCGTTCTCAAAACAAGAAAGAGAAGTTATTATTCATGCTTTTCAAAGTCACTCAGTCTATAAGTCTTACGCATCCTTTGTTCAGTTTTTATTTTTAACTGGATGCCGTACTTCAGAAGCGATCGCCTTAAAGTGGAACCACATTAACCATGATTGCTCTAGAATCACCTTTACTGACGCTCTAGTTAATGTTTCCGGTGTCAAAATTCGCAAGGGATTAAAGAACCAAGATAAAAGGCTATTTCCTTGTAATCAGCAATTACAAGCTTTGCTACTCTCTATTAAGCCTGAAGTCGTTAATGATGATCGCCCTGTATTCACTTCAGTAAAAGGGAATGAAATTAACATTCATACTTTCCATTGTGTTTGGCATGGTACTAAAAATCACGGCAAATATTATGCAGGAGTATTAGAAAAGCTTGCCAAAGAAGGAAAAATTGAACGCTATCGCCCACCTTATCAAACTCGACATACTTTTATCACCCTTTGTATTGATGCTGGCATAGACGCTAAAGACGTAGCGCGATGGGTAGGTAACAGTCCAGAAGTCATTTATCGTCACTACGCCGGAAATAAACGCGATTTACAAGTTCCTGAAATTTAACTAACTCCCAAACTAGCCCAGCTACTCCCCAAACTAGGAGAGTTTTTTTTATGAGTGCGATCGCGCTTAGGTATCTACTTTGCTTGTTTCTGATACAGCACCTAACTTTGCTTTTTTTAATCGATAAACATTCAAAGGACTGTTACGAATGTCTGCTTCTAATAGAGCGATCGCTTCATCCAAGAGTAAATTGAGAGCATCAAACTGACGACAAACTTCGCGCATTTTCTCAATAGAGCGTCTTCTTGTTTCTGGATCGGGAATTCTTGGTTGGTTCATGACACATTCCAATTTCTCTTTGTATCTTGGACGCTGGCTTTAGCCGCCGCATTGGTAGCTTCTGCTTGCTCAACGGAATTTTCTAACAATTTTAAGATAGCAGAAGTAGCTAATGGTTGCGACTCATATACTCTTAAAAGTAAAGTATGAAGTCGAGAGGAAGACGTTGTTGCCCTCTCTCTAACCGTTTGGAGTTGTTCGAGTTCGGCAAGTGTTTCTTCATTTTCACCGAAGCGCTCAAAAATAACTACTTCTGTTGCGGTAGCTTCATCAATACGCTCTAATAATTGCCTTTGCAAATCAAAAATTATTTTTACTGTAGTGTCTTTTAGCTTTGCCATATTTTGTTTGTGGTTGTGCGATCGCTCCAAATAGCATATTGTGCTTGCAAGTAAGCAATTGAGAATTTTTACCTATAATTATATTTTTATAGAGAATAAGGGCTAATGTATGTCCTCTGTGCGTGCAACTAGCAAAAAAAATAATCCTGCCCGAAATGTCGGCGATCGCTATCAGTCCTTATTTATCATGCTGGGCATTACTTTACTAATGTTTGGCGGTATTGGTAGCCGTTTAGCTTACTTGCAAATTGTTCGCGGTAGCCAGTATCGCCAACAAGCAGATAGCAACCGCATTCGCGTTATCCCCAAACAACCAGAACGGGGCAATATATTTGATCGTAATGGTAAAATTCTTGCTAGTAGTCGCCTTTCCCATGCAGTGTATGTATGGCCAATGGCTCCCAAAAATGTAGAATGGGCAGCAACAAAAGCTAAACTTGCTCAAATTCTCCATACTCCAGAAGCAGAGATTCAAAAACGTCTAGAAAAAGCTGGCTACAATTCCTCAACTTTGGTACGAGTAGCGCGGGATTTAACTCCTACTCAAATTACTGCTTTAGCTGAATTTCATAACCAGTTAAAAGACGTGGAAGTTTATATAGAAGCAGTAAGAGAGTACCCTAATGGTGAATTAGCTTCCCATGTCCTTGGTTATACCGGAGAAATGAGCGATCGCGAATTAGTAAAAAAACGCTCTCAAGGCTACCGTTTAGGTGATGTCGTCGGACAAATGGGTGTAGAAGCAGCCTTTGAACAGCAGCTAAGAGGAGAATGGGGAGGACAACAGGTAGAAGTAGATGGAAAAGGCAGAATAGTCAAAATATTAGGCGCAAAAGCAGCTAAAACCGGACAAAATGTTTATTTAACTATAGATATAAACTTGCAAAAAGCCGCAGAGAAGGCTTTAGGACTTCGCCAAGGAGCAATTGTCGCTCTAGATCCCCGTAACGGCGCGGTTTTGGCTATGGTTAGCCGTCCAGCCTTCGATCCAAATATATTTACAAAACGCATCGCCCCCGCGCAGTGGAAAAGCTTACAGAGTAAAGATCATCCTTTTGTCAACCGCGCTTTGCAAGGCTTTCCCCCGGCTAGTACTTTCAAAATTATTACTACCACCGCCGGAATTGAATCAGGTAAATTTGCCCCTACTACCGTACTCCCAACCTATGCTTGTATGAACATCGGCGGTACTACCTTTTGCGACTGGAATCGCGCCGGATTTGGGCCGTTAGGATTTGCTGGCGCTTTGGCTTGGAGTAGCGATACATTCTTCTATCAAATTGGTAGAGGCGTTGGCGGGCCGACTTTAATTGATTGGACGCGCCGTTATGG
>CAJQOK010000533.1 GCA_905479905.1 uncultured Aliterella sp. | reverse complement strand
AAAATAATGCCATTGCGAATAAATAAAGCAAGCCCAATGGAGATAATAATTAGAGTAGTTGAACTAGCTTTGCGATCGCGCATCGTTGACCATAGCAATTTTTCCGCCAATAACATTCCAGCCACCGTGGCAAATCCGCCTAAAATTATTGATAGCAAAATATTTAGACCCCGAAGATTGGCACTAAGAGCAATGTAAGCTCCCAAAGTCATAAAATCTCCATGAGCAAAATTTGATAGACGCAAAATACCGTAGGTAAGGGTTAACCCTACCGCCGCTAAAGCGATAATACTGCCGACAGCAATGCCATTGATGAATAGTTGTGCTAGTTGTCCAGCCATAGGTTATTTTTGACTAAAAAGTATTGATTATCAGGATAGAGTGTGGAGAGAGAAGTTAGTAAAAGTAACTTTACTTGCCCTGAGACTCAATAAATAGTTAGCTGCACTCTATGCGCCGTTTTTATTTTACTAGCTTGCGCGATCGCTCAATTTTGCTGATACTTGTTTGCATCGTACCTGTACTAGGGATGACCCTTTACAACGGGATCGAAGATCGACGTTTGGCTATAAGTCAAACAAGAGCAGAGATGCTCAAAGTTAGTAGACTTGCGGCTACGCATCAAACCCAGCTTTTGCAAAATGCTCAACAATTATTATTAACACTGGCAAAATTTAATCGAGTTCGCACTCCAGGAGCAAAGGAATGTGAAGCCCTTTTAAAAAATGTATTACAGTCTTACCCAATCTATGAAAACATCGGCGTAGTCAAAGCTAATGGCAACTTAGTTTGTAGTGCTTTGCCCTATTCTATGCCAATCAAAGCCCAAGAACGCTATTGGTTGCAACAAACAATAACTAATCGTACTTTTACTGTAGGCAAGTCTCCGCACAATGGCTCTAATCAAAACTCTGTAGTCTGCGCCTACCCAATATTAAACGAGCAAAATCAAGTAGAATCGACAGTATTTTTAATCTTAAATTCTAATTGGCTCAGTACAATTGTCCCGAAAATATTGCTTCCTGAAGGGGCAACTTTAAGCATACTCGATCGCGATGGTTTGGAAGTCGCTCGTTATCCAGAGCCGAAAAAGATGCAAGTAAAATCTACTTTGCCTCTGCCAATCATTAAACATATGCTGGTTACAAGCAAAGATATAGCAAAAATTCGTAGTGTAGATGGTAGCGAACACATATATGTAGCTACAGAGAAAAACTACTCTGTAGATCCTGATAGGTATATAGCTGCTATTAGTATTTCTCAAATCGATCCCTTTGCTCAAGCTAACCAGATTTTGAAGCGTAACTTGCTAGGACTTGCTTTAGTAACTGCGATCGCTTTTGTTATAGCTTGGATTGGTAGCGAAGTATTTTGGATTCGTCCTTTAAAAAGTTTAGTTAATGCTACCGCACTCTTGGCGGCGGGGGATCTTACTACTCGCACCAATTTACCCAACCGTCAAGAAGAACTTAGCTTCTTGGCGCAGACTTTTAACTACATGGCCCAATCTTTAGAGCGCCAACTAACCGACTTGCAACAGGCGGAATTTGAAGTTAGGCAACTTAACCAAACTTTAGAGCAAAAAGTCAATGAGCGTACCGCACAATTAGAATTGACCAATAAAGAATTAGAAGCATTTTCTTATTCTGTCTCTCACGACTTACGCGCTCCTTTGCGACATATTACTGGTTTTGTTGAAGCTCTAAAGCAGGGGTTAGAACCGACTGGGGCTTTAAAAAATGAGAAAATAGCTCATTATCTCAATATAATTGATACTAGCAGCCAGAAAATGGGATTTCTGATTGATGGTTTGTTGAGCCTGTCGCGGATTGGGCAAAAACCATTAATTAAACAAACTGTCGATCTCCGTCCTTTGGTTGATACCGCCATTGCTTTGGCGATGGAGCATCCAAATAATTCTGCAATAAAATTTACCATTACAGAATTGCCCCACGTGATGGGCGATCCTATTCTACTTCAACAAGTATTTAGTAATTTAATCGACAATGCGGTTAAATTCAGCCGTTTTAGCTGTTCGCCTCAAATTAAGATTGGCTTTTTACCTAACAGCACAATTTTTGTTCAAGATAACGGCATCGGTTTTCAAATGGAATATGCAGATAAGTTGTTTGCTGCATTTCAGCGCTTGCATCCCCCACAAGATTTTCCTGGTATGGGCATTGGACTTGCGATCGCGCAACGAATTATTCACCGTCACGGCGGCACAATTTGGGTTGAAAGTCAACCTAATTTAGGTACAACATTTTATTTCAAAGTTTAATAATTATCTCTTAGGATTGTAAAATGAGTACATACGAAATTAAAAACTTAGGAGTTTAAAGATTTAAAATAGAGTTGAATTGGAAATAAGTAGTCAGTAATACTTTTTTATAACCCGTTTAGCCTTAATGAATTTGTTTTACGGATAAGAGTATGCAAGGTCAAGTGCAGCAGTTATCATAAGGTCATCTTAATTATTTTTAGTTTCAAGCTTACTCGTTGTAAAAAACAGTTTTTAATCCCAATCTAGTTGGTAATGAGAAACATAGAATAATTTAGTGTGGCACGAAAAAATCGCTATCTTTGACCAGATGTAAAATAGGATACATTTAGAGATCAAGTTAAATATATTAAAAATATATTTATGATTATAAATCCTCATGTTTTAAGCGCTATCCAATTAATACTAATACTTTAGAAGTAGTCAAATAATGGCTGATTTAGATTACTCTCAAGCTGGCTCTTGGCAAGAGAGGCCCATCGAACTATCCTTAAACTTATTGATTGTTGAAGATGTGGCTTCTGACGTGGAATTGGTGACGCTGGTTTTAGAAAAAGCAAAAATACCGTTTTCCTATCAATCTATAGATACTTTGGAAGGCGCTAAGCAATTGCTACAAGCCTATACTTACGATGCGGTAATATCAGATTATCGTTTGCCTCAGTTTACAGCGTACCAAGTGTTAGAAACATTACAAAAAACTGGGCGAGAAATTCCGTTAATTTTAGTTACTGGAAGCTTGGGAGAAGAAGCCGCCGTTGACTGTATTAAAGCTGGAATGACCGACTATGTACTTAAAGATCGGCTATTTCGTTTGCCAGTTGTTTTAAAGCGATCGCTAAGAGAGTTTGCGATGCGTCGTCAGCAGCAAGCCGTCTTAAGGAAAATTGAGCAAAGAGCAAAAACTGAAGCAATTATTAATCAGATCGTTCAGGCAATGCGCGGTACTTTAGTATTAGATGAAATGCTGCAAACCACTGCTAATATGTTGCAGTTAAATCTAAATCTTAGTTGCTGCATTATGGTTCAAGCAGATTATCAGGGTGAAATGAACATTAACTACGTTAGCGAAGCTAACGCCGCTAAAAAATATTTTATTGATAGCAAGTGCGGCTTATATCCACATTATCAAGATCGATTAAAGCTAGGTGAAACAGTAGTTGTGTCTAATATTGACGATACTATAGCGCCAGAAATTAAACAAATTGCCTTAGATGGGGGAATTCGCTCGTTAGTAATTGCTCCTTTATTGCACCAACAGATTGAGTTAGGCGAAATTGTTTTACTCCAGTGCGATCGCGTTCGCCAGTGGAGTGAAGATGAAATAGGGTTGATTAAAACCATCGCCGAGCGTTGTGCGATCGCAATTCACCAAGCTAAGTTGTTT
>CAJQOK010000532.1 GCA_905479905.1 uncultured Aliterella sp. | reverse complement strand
GCTGATGTTAAAGCCTTCGTTGATGCTTGCGTGACTAAGTACGGTCGAATTGATATTGCTTTTAACAATGCAGGAATTGAAAGTTCTCCCAAAGCGATCGCCGATCAGTCTTTGGATGATTGGACTAATGTAATGGCAACTGATGCTACAGGTGTTTTTCTGTCGATGAAGTACCAACTACCTATAATGCTGAAGCAAAAAGGCGGAGTTATAGTAAATAACGCCTCTGTGTCAGGTCATGTAGGGTTTGGCACAATTAGCCCTTACAGTGCCAGCAAACACGCAATTCTGTCCTTGACAAAAGTTGCAGCCTTGGAATATGCAGACAAAAATATTCGAGTTAATTCTGTTTCACCGGGTGCAGTTGATACACCAATGCTGAGGAGAGCTTTAGCTGCTTGGAATACCAATTTTGAGACTGTCTCTAAAGAGTATCCACTCAAAAGGATTGTTAATGCTGAGGAGATCGCTAGAACTGTTATGTGGTTAAGTTCTGATGATGCTAGTTGTATCGTTGGTATGGATGTAGATGCGACGGGCGGTTATTTGACAAAGTAAATTTCTTAAATCATCAACAAAAAATGCCAAACCAACAATCGCGCAAAGACTTTTTAAATTTGGGAGCAGTTGCAGGTTTTTCGTTTCTTTTAGGTAGTCAGAACTTATTAGGACAAAAAGCTACAGCACAAACAAGCAATCCAGAACATCCAAATGTAGCAATTATTAAGCGCTATTACGAAGCCTATGGTAAAGGCGATGTAGCTACTGTACGAGAAATTTTTGCTCCTAATATTATTTGGCGCATACCCGGTCATCATCCCTTATCTGGTGCAAAGCGTGGTGCAGATGAAGTGCTTGCCTTCTTCGACGATCAACTAGCTAAAGCTAATTTCAAGGCAGAAGTTTTGTTTTTGGGAGGCAATGACGAATATGTAGTAGATTGTCATCGCGGCTATGGTGCGGCTGGTGATGCCAAGCTAGACATTTTGTGGTGTCTTGTCTTTCGGATTCAAGACGGGAAAATTGCTGAAGTAACAAACTTTGCAGGCGACGAGCACGCTGCTGATGCTTTCTTTTGGTCAGTCTACCAACTCAAACCGATTCCTGATCGCTTGGCAACATCAAGGAGATAAAATGACAGACCAAAACGAGCGATCGCGCCATCAGCAGGTAATTAAAGATTTTCTGCGCCTGCTTGAAGAAAAAGATATTGATGCTTGGATAAAACTATGGGCAGAGGACGGCGTTCAAGAAA
Organism: uncultured Aliterella sp.; assembly: GCA_905479905.1. GTDB lineage: Bacteria > Cyanobacteriota > Cyanobacteriia > Cyanobacteriales > Chroococcidiopsidaceae > Aliterella. The sequence continues at coordinate 3,884 of CAJQOK010000532.1, read as the reverse complement.
TGCCTTACTCTCCTAGCAACTTTCCTAGTCGGATTGAGGGCAAAGCTGCAATCTATCGTCACTATCAAGGTTTACCCATTGCTTACAGCCGCATGAGCTTTCCCGATCTCACAATTTACCCAATGCTCGATCCCAATTGGCTGCTGGCTGAGTACCGAGGAGAAATCGATATCGCTGCGACAAGTAAGGCATACAACAATCGTTACTGTGCTTTATTTCATCTACGCGATGCTCAAATAGTGCTGTTTAGAGAGTATTTCAACCCGATTATTCTCAGCGAGGCTTTTGGCGATCGCACTTCACTAGGATCTACTTTCAATCTGTCCAAATAACAAACAACAGGAGAGTAATCAACTATGCACTACAAACTTTTAGGTAAAAGCGGTCTAAGAGTCTCTGAACTCTGTTTAGGTACAATGACTTTTGGTGAAGATTGGGGCTGGGGCGCTTCTAAAGATGAAAGCCGTCAAATATTTGATGCTTTTGTTGCAGCAGGTGGCAACTTTATTGATACAGCCAACGGCTACACTGATGGCTCTAGCGAAAAGATTGTCGGCGATTTTATTGCTTCAGATCGGGAACGTTTCGTACTTGCTACTAAATATTCGTTTCCATTGGCAATGAACGATAAAGCAGGTAATCCCAATGGTAGTGGCAATCATCGCAAAAATATGATGCAATCGCTAGAAGGAAGCTTAAAACGCCTCAATACTGACTATATTGACTTATTTTGGCTTCATGCTTGGGACTTCATGACACCCATTGAAGAAGTGATGAAAGCTTTTGATGATCTGGTGCGATCGGGTAAGGTGCTATATATCGGCATTTCTGATGCTCCCGCTTGGATTGTGGCGCAAGCAAATACCTTAGCGCAGTGTTACGGATGGACTCCTTTTGTCGCCTTGCAAGTTGAGTATAGTTTGGTGCAAAGAACGCCGGAACGAGATTTATTACCGATGGCTAAAGCTTTTGACTTAGCGGTTACGCCTTGGAGTCCTTTGGGTGGCGGCGTGCTAACAGGGAAATACAACAAGCCTCAAGGTAATGGTGAAGAACAAAGCCGTTTAGATAAGATTTCAGATAAGAATTTAGCTATTGCTGAAGTTGTAAGTCTTGTTGCCTCAGAAATTGGTCATTCGCCTTCTCAAGTTGCTCTAGCTTGGCTGTTAGCGCAAAGCGGCGTAACTATCCCCATTATTGGAGCGCGGAAGTTGTCACAATTTCAAGATAATCTTGCTTGCCTTGATATTACGCTTGCGCCAGAACAATTACAACGCTTGAATGAAGTTAGCCAAATCGAGTTAGGTTTCCCTCACGATTTCTTGAGTAGCGATATGATACGCGATCGCTTATTTGGCGGCACATTCGACGCAATTAAAAATCACCGCCTCTAAGCACAGAAATCGTTTTCAAAATTGCTACCAAAATCGTAAGATGGTGGGATGAAAAATCACCTCTTACCCCAAATTCCTTCTTGTACTTGGAATCGTCCCATTGGCTTAGGATGGGACAAACCCTACACTGTTCGCAATCCTAGTAATCTTGACGATGGTGCTTGGCATGGTATGCCTCTTGGCGGCTTTGGCGCGGGGTGTATTGGGCGTTCTTCTAAAGGCGATTTTAATCTGTGGCATATTGACGGGGGAGAACATACTTTTGAAAGCATTCCCGCTTGTCAATTTAGCGTTTTTGAACAGCAAAGCAATTTAGCTTATGCTTTATGTACTGAAGCTCCAGAAGACGGCACTTTACAAGCTTGGCAATGGTATCCAACTGGCGGCGGTACATACCACGCTCTTTATCCTCGTAGCTGGTTTGTCTACGAAAATGTATTTCAGTCTCAGCTAAGGTGCGAACAATTTTCACCTATATTGCCCGATAATTATCAAGAAACTAGCTATCCTGTAGCAGTATTTGTCTGGAAAGCTGCTAATCCTACCGATAAACCACTAACGCTCAGTATTATGCTGACATGGCAAAATATGGTGGGCTGGTTTACAAATTCGATTAAATCTCCACAAGTACGAGTTAGAGATGATGGTAGTCCAGTTTATGATTATGAACCACGTTTAGGACAAAGTGCAGGAAATTACAACGTTTTAGTAAAAGACGCTAATAGTTTAGGTTGTATTTTAGATAAAGTTGGCACTGATGTTGTAGAAGAAGGGATTGGACAATGGGCGATCGCAACTTCGACCAATCCTAAATACCAAACCTCCCATCATACTCGCTGGAATCCTACAGGTACAGGCGCGGATGTGTGGCAAAGCTTTGCGACTGATGGGACTTTACCTAACTATATAGATGAAACCCCAATTGCTGATGGCGAACAATTAGCAAGTGCGATCGCCATTAAATTTACTCTAGAGCCAGGGGAAAGTCTAGAGATACCTTTTGTTTTAGCTTGGGATTTCCCGATAACTGAATTTGCGCCAGGAGTAAATTATTATCGTCGCTATACAGACTTTTTTGGACGTAACGGTCATAATGCTTGGGCGATCGCATCAAATGCTTTACAACAGTACCAAAACTGGCAAAAGCAAGTCCAAGCTTGGCAGCAACCAATTATCGATCGCGTTGATTTGCCTGATTGGTTTAAAATGGCTCTATTTAACGAACTATACGATTTAACTAGCGGTGGTACGTTGTGGAGTGCGGCGGATGAACGCGATCCAATCGGACAGTTTGCTGTCTTAGAATGCTTAGATTACCGTTGGTACGAAAGCTTAGATGTCAGGCTTTATGGCTCTTTTGGCTTATTGATGCTGTGGTCAAAGTTAGATAAATCTATTTTACGAGCTTACGCTAGAGCAATTTCAACAAGCGATCGCACTCTTAGAGAAATCGGCTACAACCAAGCTACAGGACTCCGCAAAGTTGCGAATGCGACTCCCCACGATTTAGGTGCGCCAAACGAACATCCCTGGGAGAAAACTAACTACACTAGCTACCAAGATTGCAATTTATGGAAAGATTTGCCTAGCGATTTTGTTTTGCAAGTCTACCGAGATTTTGTCCTCACAGGTTCAACAGATTGGGAATTGCTGTGGGATTGTTGGCAAGCAATTGTCCAAACTTTAAATTACCTCAAAACCTTCGACCTTGATGGCGACGGCATCCCAGAGAACTCAGGAGCGCCCGATCAGACCTTTGACGATTGGCGTTTGCAAGGAGTTAGCGCCTACTGTGGCGGCTTGTGGTTAGCAGGACTTGAAAGTGCGATCGCTATCGGTAAAACTTTAACCAGTTATCCCCCGGAGCATCCTTTAGGAGAAATTCTCACGTCTCCTTTAAATCAACCGCCCATTAATGAAACTATTGCTATTTATCAAACTTGGTTAGAACAATCGCGCCCAGTTTACCAAGAAAAACTCTGGAATGGGCAGTATTACCGCCTTGATAGTGAAAGCGGCTCTGATGTAGTTATGGCAGATCAGTTGTGCGGACAATTTTATGCTCGGTTGTTGGGCGTGCCTGATATTGTAGAGCGCGATCGCACTCTTTCTAGCTTAAAAACTGTCTACAATGCTTGCTTTCTCAAATTCCATAATGGAGCTTTTGGCGCTGCTAATGGCTTAAAAATTGATGGTTCCCCAGAAAACCCCGATGCTACTCATCCCTTAGAAGTGTGGACGGGAATTAACTTCGGACTAGCGGCTTTTCTGATTCAAATGGATATGAAAGAGGAAGCTTTTAAGCTCACCCAAACCGTAGTAGAGCAAATTTACAACAATGGGCTGCAATTTCGTACCCCTGAAGCAATTACAGCCGTCGGTACATTCCGGGCTTGCCACTACCTGCGCCCAATGGCAATTTGGGCAGTTTACGGAATGCTAAGTAACTTTAAATAAGAAAAGAATTGGCAATTTGAATCTTTACCAATT
>CAJQOK010000531.1 GCA_905479905.1 uncultured Aliterella sp. | reverse complement strand
TAGATCAATAATTTTAGGTGGTTTAGCAAACTTGAGATTATAGGTTTTACTAAGTCCTGGCAAACCGTCTTCTCTTTCGCTAAATTCGTAGCCAAAGCCTGCTTGCCATTGAGGAGTATATTTAGCTGCTTGAGAGATTGTTTGCACATTTTTCGCCCTAGCCTCATCGCCACGAATAATCATAGCAAAGGTATTTTGAAACCCCAAGGGCGGCATAACTTCTAGCTGAAATTGCTTTGCGTAAGCTTGTTTTAATTGCTGATAAACTTTCTTGGGGTCAGTAATTGCCTTTTGTTTTAAAATCGTAGTAAAAGCTGTGCCTGTATATTCAACATAAGCATCAATTTGTCCAGACTTAATCGCCTCGTGACAAATAAAAGTCCCACCAAGATGCAGGCGACGATTGACTTTTAGCTTAGTATTTGCTTCAATATGCTGCGCTAGAAGTTCGCCTAAGATATTTTGCTCAGTGAAATCTTTAGAGCCAATCGTAATAGTATTGCTAGGAGCAGAACAACTATAGATCCCAATGATTAAAGCAAAACTGACTAAGCATAACGCCAAAAACCTTTTCATCTTCTACAAACCTTTGTACGCCCTTCAAGCCAACCAATAGCTACATCTAACAATAAAGCGATCGCAGCAGCCGGAACAGCACCCGCTAAAATTAGCTCATTATTTAACGTCGCAATCCCTCTAAACACAAATTCACCTAAGCCACCCGCACCTATCGCCGCCGCAATGGTTGCTACACCAACACCAATTACCGCCGCTACTCGCACCCCCGCCAAAATTACCCCCAAAGCTAAGGGAATTTCTACTTGCAATAATAACTGGCGGCTTGTCATCCCCATACCTCTACCAGCTTCCCGAATAGCCGGATCGATATTAACAATTCCTGTGTAAGTATTGCGGATAATCGGCAAAAAAGAATATAACGTTAAGGCAATAATTGCTGTGCGATCGCCAATACCGCCAATATACGGAATAGGTAGCAAAAAGCCAAACAACGCCAAGCTAGGGATTGTTTGCAAGATATTAGCAATACCTAAAATTGGTTGACGCAGATTCTCCCGACGAGTAATAACAATTCCTAAAGGAATACCGATAACTGTTGCAAAAAATATTGCCGTACCCACTAAAAATAAATGTTTACCTGTTGCTTGAATAATCTCAAAGGCATACTTAACTAAGAAAAAATCTGACATCCATTTATAGCTTAAACATCCTTAAACATTCTAAAAAGGCGATCGCTTCTGGGTGAGAAGATTTTAAGAATTCTGCGGGTGTTTCTAATACTACTAAACGCCCAGCTTCCATTAAACCAATGCGAGAAGCCAGAACAAAAGCTTCTTGAATATCGTGAGTAACAAAAACAACCGTCTTATTTAGTTGTTGTTGCAACCGATGCAACTCCTGTTGCAATTCTAGGCGCGTAATCGGATCTAGAGCGCCAAAAGGTTCATCCATTAATAATATCGGCGGGTCGGCAGCTATAGCCCTTGCAACGCCCACTCTTTGGCGTTGTCCTCCTGATAATTCGTGGGGATAGCGATCGCTAAACTGTACCGGATCTAAGCCCACTAATTGCAATAGTTCATAAACCCGCGCTTTGATTTTTTTGGGGTTCCAGCCTTCTAAAGACGGAACTAAGCCAACATTGCGGGCGATCGTAAAGTGGGGAAATAAGCCAATTTCTTGAATAACATAGCCGATAGTGCGCCGCAAATTAATTAAATCCCAATCCTTTGTAGATCGCCCTTTTACCCTAACTTCGCCCCCAGTAGGTGCAAGTAAACCATTAATTAGCTTCATAGTTGTAGTTTTCCCGCTACCACTACGCCCAAGGAGTATTAAAGCTTCTCCTTGATATACAGAAAAATTGAGATTGGATACTAAAGAGCGAAGTCCCACATTAAAAGTAACATTATCAAACTCAACGGCAATTTCTTTATCTTCTGGCATTACTTTAAACGTTCATTTGCCCTTTTCTTTGCATAGACTCTAAGTTAGATAAACTAGAAGCAACCCAACGACTGCAACTATTATGGTACAAAGCAGCGAAACTGATGCCCCAATATTTCCCCCCAGCGACTTATTGAGCGACGAACCACCCTTGGAATCTTACCGTCATCTCAAACAAATCATTTTGCTACTAACTAGCCTAGAACGCCTGTGGCAAGCCCGTCAGGACTTCTTTGCTGGGGCTAACTTAAGTATTTATTACAGCACTCGTCAACGCAAATCTGAAGATGTCCGAGGCCCCGATCTATTTGTAGTTCTAGACACCGAACGCAAGGAGCGCAAAAGCTGGGTAGTTTGGGCAGAAGATGGCAAATATCCCAACTTTATTTTAGAAATTCTCTCCGATTCCACTGCTAAAACTGACCGAGGTTTAAAAAAGCAACTGTATCAAGATATTTTTCGCACTCCCGATTACTTCTGGTTTGACCCTTATACCCTCGAATTTGCGGGGTTTCAACTTAATTATCGTCAATACGAGGCGATTTCTCCTAGCGATCAAGGCTGGCTGTGGAGTAACGAATTACAGCTATACTTAGGCATTTTTAACGAACAATTACGTTTTTTTACGCCGGAGGGAGATTTAGTTTTAATCCCAGAGGAAGCAGAAGTAATTAGCAACCAAAGGACTACTCAAGCCGAAGCGCAATTACAAACTGAGCGCCAAAGAGCCGAAACTGAGCGCCAAAGAGCCGACTTCTTGCTACAAAAACTGCAAGAATTAGGCATCGATCCAGAAACGACAATGTGACCTCTAACTCTTGACTAAAATTACCCAGTTTGGCGATCCTAGGGCTAGAGGGTTTTGTTATTGGTATTTGAGGTAAATTTAGTGGATATTCAGCAGCTACGCCAATCATTGAAAGTTAAATGGCTTCTTTACTATCGGCGCAATCGTCCTTGGATGACAAAATTACGCATTTGGGGAACCTATGACGGTCAGCGTCGCCCTTCATCTAGTTTTATTTTGGCAACTCTAGTAAATTTGGAACCGCAACTAATCCAAATGTTTCCCTTTATTGTGGCTTTGAGCAATCATCCTGACCAAATTGTTGCAGCTTTGGGACTAAACTTTAACCCTGAAGCAGAAATTAAAGCGCTAACGGAATCAGTAAATAATGCAGAAATTACTGCTACAGCCAATAATACGGAAATTAATGCAAGTCCCAATGGACTGACTTATAACAGTGCGGTAGTACAGACAAATAGCAAAAATGGTTCTGCGCCAAAGCTTCCAGAATCAAGTTTGGAAGTGCGCGTATCCCCTGCAAGTAAAGTTAGTAATATTGCGTCTTGGGTAGATGAAACTTGTACGGGTGTAGGTACTAGCAGTGATAGTTAAAGGGAAGCTTCTTGTAAGGCTTCCCCTGATTATTTGCAATTAGAAAGTGAAAGTAGTTCGGAGCGCCCCAATTACGATATCGTTGTTATCTTGGTTAAATCCAGGGGCGGTAATCCAAATAACCCCTGGTGTAATTGAAATATTTTCTGTCACTTGAAATTGATAAAATCCTTCAATATGGAAGGAATTATCTTCATCTGCTCCTAATTCTGCATCAATGTCTGGATTTGTGGAACTAATGCTAGAATCAGTTACTTTTGGTTCCATTCCTACCACAAAACCTAGCAAGTTGCCTTCTTTACCCAAATCTGGGAAGGCTAAAGTTACAGCATAATTCCAGATATTGATATCACCGCGATCAAATAATCCCCCTGCTGTAGAAAGCAACTGAGTATTGGTATAACCAACCCAACCACCCAAAACAAAGCGATCGCTCAATTGCCATGATAATTCCACACCGTAGGAATTACTGCTAGTTGGTACATCGACCGACTCTAAACCCAAGTCTTCAAAAAATGTATCATCAAATCGAGCAAAGCTATTGCGACCGCTACCCGTACCAGTATCATCTCCATTGTAGGAATTGATGTAAGTTAAACCAATATTCAATCTTTCAGTGGGCTTAATTACTACTTGCGCTAACGTGCTGTAAGGGCCTTGAAACAAACCTTCGCCTTCAGCCGGGCTATTCGCGTCCCCTGCCAAGTATCCTAAACTAAGTTCTAATCTTTCCCCTAGCTCTTTTCTAATCCCTAAACCCGCACCATCTCCCAAATAATAAATCGGATTGCGCGTACCAAAGCTAGACAACGCCCCTGATCCGCCATCTCCATCCAAAAAATTAACGGTACTTGCAAAGTCATCAAAGGCTGTACCCACTGCACCAAAAACAACTTCTGTACTCTCACCAATAGGCAAGCTATACAACAGCACTTCTAAGCCAATAGCATTACCTTCGTCTTGAGTAAAGCCTAACTCTCCCTCGGCTGTACCCGTCACACTCGAAAACCCCGCAAAGTTTCCGGTAGCAAGCCGTGTTACCAGCGTATCTCTCCCTGTAAAACTTGTGGCAAATTCTAACCGCATTCTGTCTACAAGTACGGCGGATGTATCAAGATCATTACCATCAATATCATCTCCAGTAATAATCCCAGCTACCCCAGCTACTACTTCGCCACTAAGTTTTGTTGTAGTCGAAAATTGATTTGCTTCTAATTCGGCTACTTGCACTTCTACTGAATCAACTCGTCCACGCAGAGTGGCTAATTCGGTGGCGAATTCTTCTTGCAATTTTTGTAATGTGGCTAAGTCTTCTCTTTTTGCTAAATCGCTCGTAGCAGTACCTATTAACTCGTTTACCCTATCCAAACAAGCATTTAACCCGGCGGCAAATTCGTATCTAGTTAAAGCTCGATTCCCTCGGTAAGTGCCGTCAGGATACCCCGCAATACACCCGTAACGCTCTACTAACGATTGCAATGCTTGAAATGCCCAATCTGTAGGTTGCACGTCTGACAACTGCGAAACTGACGTAACTTGCGCCATTGTGTCTTTTGCGGCTGATTCTTGGGCGATCGCACTATACCCTAGCATTGTTGTCCAAACAATTGGACTAACCAGTAAAAACTTCCATAAACTTTTGTGCATTAATCTTACTCCCCACTACCCAACTTGTTCTTAAATACTCTGCAAACAATAATTACAACTTGGAAAGAGCGATTCTCGATCCTCCCAGCCAAATCTTAGGCAGATTGTGCTGTATTTTTGTCTCAGAATGCAATGCCCCAAGAGGGCATTTGACAAATACTGACATTTACGATCAAAAGCTTGCTTACGTATGAGATTGATTCTCATTATACTTAATATAATGATATTCATCCTCATTTAATTACTGCTTAAAATGCGTTGTTAAAACTTACTGATAACAGGTTAATATTGTCAGCTTTAACAGGCTGCAACCAGTCTTATTCCCAAGTACAGCAACCATCAATAGCACCCTAACTTAGAGTAATGACAACCTTTTTGCTGATGTACTGGTTTACAAAAGTTGTAGTTGGAGAGGAAGTAGAGATTTTAATTCCATCAGGTATAGAATACGATTACCAAGCTACACCAGCAAATGTAAGTGCGATCGCAACGGCTAATGTATTAGTAAATGGTATTGATACAAGAAGAAAACTAGACAATATTACAAGTTTCTCATGATATCGATATAGTCAGCCGTTATTGCGATCGCGTTATTTGTTTCAATCAAACTATAGTTGCTGATGATACGCCAATTGCCGCCCTTTCCCAAGAAAGCTTATTAGCTACTTACAACCCGACTTTAAACAAATCTTGGCAGCACCAGACTTTTAACTTCGACTACAATTAATTGCTTCTAGTTACATCAATTGTAATTTTACCGCTAAAGTCAGGAATCGGAGCCGCAGGTTTGCTTAACTGAACTCTAACTTGCACTATACCGCTAATATCTAAAATAGATTGTGCTATTTCGGCTGCTAACTTTTCCACCAAAGCAAACTTAGAAGTTTTAATTAGCTGCTGAACATTGCTAATAATACTGCGATAATCGATGGTATCTGTAATGCGATCGCTTGAACCCGCTATAGACAAATCTAACCACAGCGTCACATCCACCTCAAACCATTGTCCTAAAACTTGTTCTTCCGCTAAGTAGCCAGTGTAGCCATAGCTACGAATCCCTGTTAATTGAATCGAGTCCATAGTATTCCCCAAACCAATAGTTAAAATAGTATGAGCTTACTTTAAAGATGGGGTTTATCCCCGATTGATGATTGATTATAGAAACACCAACTTACTTTTTGCTTCTGTACTAACAGAAACGTTAAAGCGTCTAGGTTTGACAACCGCCATTATCTGTCCCGGATCGCGTTCTACGCCCCTTGCGATCGCCTTTGCCAGCCAAAAAGGTATAGAAGCTGTTCCAGTCCTTGACGAACGTTCGGCTGCCTTCTTCGCCCTAGGAATAGCCCATAGATGCAAGCTTCCGGTGGCGCTGGTATGTACTTCGGGTACGGCGGGGGCAAATTTTTA
>CAJQOK010000530.1 GCA_905479905.1 uncultured Aliterella sp. | reverse complement strand
TCGGGTTTATATCTCAAGGCGCGAGTAAAACTGGCGATCGCTGCTTCGTATTTTTCTGCTTTAATTTGGTGTACTCCTTTGTAAAATAAAAATTCTGCTTCTAAACTTGGGTTTCTTATCATAATATTTAGCATCATACCTAAGACTGATCTTATATTTAATTTTCACAAAAAATGACTAAGATCGATAGCCAAAATATTGAGTTTCGTGTCGAACGCGGTTCGATAGGCGAAGGGCAAATCTCCAGTAGTACCTACTACAACGTTCAAACTTAAAGTTCCCAAAAAATGATGAAGATCGATCAACAAATTATTGAGTTTCGTGTCGAACGCGATTCGATGGGCGAACGACAAATTCCGAGTAGTGCTTACTACGGCATCCAAACCTTACGAGCAATAGAGAATTTTCCGATTAGTGGAATTAAGCCATTAGCCACTTATATCGATGCTTGCGTGACGATAAAAAAAGCCACAGCCCTTGTAAATGGTGAACTTGGCTGTATACCTCAAGATATTGCTAAGGTTATTGTTCAAGCGGCGGAGGAAGTGCTTGCTGGCGCTCTGCGCGATCAATTTGTGGTAGATATTTATCAAGCTGGGGCGGGTACTTCTCACCACATGAATGTAAACGAAGTATTGAGTAATCGCGCTTTAGAGATTTTAGGGGATGAAAAGGGCAATTATCAAAGAGTTAGCCCCAACGATCATGTCAATTACGGACAGTCTACTAATGATGTAATTCCTACAGCGATTAGGATTGGGGGATTGTTGGCACTGAGGCGCACTTTATACCCAGCTTTAGATAAAGTAATCGCCTCTTTACATCTTAAAGCTGAAGAATTTATTGATATAGTCAAATCGGGTCGAACTCACTTACAAGACGCAGTTCCCGTAAGACTAGGCGAAAGTTTCCGGGCGTGGGCGCAAATCCTTACTGAACACAAAACCCGCTTAGAATTGGCACAAACAGATTTAACCCGGTTAGGATTGGGAGGCAGTGCGGTAGGTACGGGCTTAAATACTCATCCTGATTATAAAACCCGCGTCGCTGAAGTATTATCGGAAATACTTAATCAACCACTGCAAAGCGCACCTCACATGATGGCTGCAATGCAAAGTATGGCTCCTTTTGTCAATGTTTCGGGCGCAATCCGCAACTTAGCTCAAGATTTGGTTAAAATTTCCCACGATTTGCGCTTAATGGACTCTGGCCCAAAAACAGGGTTAAAAGAAATTCAATTGCCACCCGTACAGCCAGGATCTTCAATTATGCCAGGGAAATATAACCCCGTAATGGCAGAAATGACAGCAATGGTATGTTTTCAAGTAATGGGGTACGATAATGCGGTTTCTTTAGCGGCTCAAGCAGGACAATTAGAATTAAATGTCATGATGCCCCTAATTGCTTACGATTTAATCCACTCGATTGAGATTTTGGGCAATACCATTGCGGCGCTGACAGATAGTTGTATTGTGGGAATTACTGCTAATGGCGATCGCTGTCGAAGTTACGCAGAAGGTAGTCTTGCTTTAGTTACCGCTTTAAATCCTCACATTGGCTATCTAAACGCCGCCGCCGTAGCTAAAGAATCACTGGAGACAGGTAAATCTTTGCGGCAAATTGTTAAAGAGCGCAATTTGATGACGGAGGAAGAATTAGCCCAAGTGTTGAATTTAGAACAGATGAGCGCCATGTCATAACTTTTGACTTTAAAAGCTTGATCCCCCCTAACCCCCCTTGAAAAAGGGGGGGAAATAAAAGAGCTATTTTTAAGCAGGTTGGGGGATCTGGGCGTAAGTGCTGATAGTAAAGCTTTACAATGTCAAGCTAGTTAGTTGCTTACAAATATTTTTGCTGTATAGGCTGGTAAGTCTACTGTTAAGCCTTCGTTGCTGATTTTGACTTCTGACGATTCTAACCATTCGCGCCATTCCCCTGTCGGAAAATTAGGAACTATATAGGTATCGAAAGCGCGATCGCCTAAATTAATAATTACAACTACCTGATGTCCCGAATCATCCCAACGCCTGTAAGCAAAAACTCTCGATTCTGGGTTTTCGTGGAAAAATTCAATGTTGTCGCTTTGCAAAGCTTTACCTTCTTTGCGTAAGGTAATTAATTGCTGGTAGTAAGCAAATAAATCTTTATTTTCCTCTCTTTCTAACAACGGCCAGGCAATTTTTTTTGGTTGAGTTACAGTTTCACTTTTGCGCTTGTGTTCGCCAAACTCCTCGCCCATCCACAACATCGGTACGCCAACGGCTGTCATTAGCAGTACAGCGCCTAATTTAGCTCTTGTAAAAGCTGCCTCGTCAAAAATACCGCGATCGCCTAATTCCCTCATGGTACGCTGGCGATCGTGAGTAGCTAAATAATTTACTACATTTATAGCGGTTGCATAACCTTGTAGTCTAGGATCTAAAACTTGCTTGAGATTCTCTAATTCAAAAGTTTCGCCGCAAATATGTGGCACGATAAAGTAACGAAAACTCTCATGCCAGCAAGCATCTAAAGGCCCTTCAGGGGCAGTAATGGTACTGGTATCGGGGATATTTTCGGCAATATTGTAAAATGGTTTATCTGCGGTATTTTTCTTTGATTGATGAGCTACCCATTCTAAAAATTCATTATTAGCTAATTGGCGCACCGCATCAAAACGAATCCCATCAATATGATATTCCTGCACCCAAAAGCGCACTATATCCCCTACGTATTTCCAAGCTGGTTTAACATCTAGCTTTTCGTCGTAGTTAGTGTAATTAAATTCTGGCCCCCAATGATTTGCTGGATCTTCGGGGTAGTGCATATGTTCGTAGTACCAGTAATTTCGGTCTATCTGCAATAAAGGACATTCTTCGTCAGTATGGTTATAAATACCATCCATAATTACGCGAATACCTCTACCATGACATTCATCAATAAATTGCTTTAATTCTTCCGTAGTTCCATAGCTAGACTCGGTAGCAAAGAAGTGACGAACTTTATAACCCCAACTATAATCGCCGGGATACTCATTGACGGGCATTAATTCAACAGCATTTATCCCTAAGTCGCGCAAATAATCTAATTTAGAAATCGCATCTGTATATTTTCCTTTGCGATCGCTATCTACTTCACCGCCTGTAAAATCGGCTATATGCAGTTCGTAAATAACTAATTCTCTATTTTCTGGCAATGGTGTATCGTCGTGTTGCCAAACGTAGGTATCGATTATGCGATCGCCACCTTTGATCCTAACTAAAGCATATTTCTTTTCGTCATCCACATCTGTAGCATAAGGATCGACAACATCTATCCAGCTATCGGCTTCAAACTGCGGACTTTTTGTTTGAATACGAAACTTATATTGATAGACTCCATCCGCCAAATCTACCTTAGTGCGAAAGTAGCCATCTTCGCCTTTTTCCATTGGTACATCTTCCCAGTTAGAAAAAGAGCCAATCAAAGCCGCTTGCTGATTACGTGGTGCAAATAAATTAAACTCTATAGAACTTGCCATCGATTTTCCTTTGTCTGTTACGGAAAGAAAATTTTAGTAATTACGATTAGCGCCCAGCGCCGATATTAAACTTACAATAATTAACTTGTTTTTTG
>CAJQOK010000529.1 GCA_905479905.1 uncultured Aliterella sp. | reverse complement strand
GAAGTCGCTCAAATGTACCAAAACGAATATGAGAATTGCTAAATCGTACCATTACTGACGATCGCGTTGGTGAAGGCTCATCTCCCCGCCAGAGTTGTTCGCCCGTTTCTACTAAACTAAAGGTGCGAGAAGTCCTTACCCCCGTTTGATGCAGGAATTCTGTAGCTAATACTTCCCGTACTCCGCCTTTGAGCGTAAGTCTACCATCACCGCCGCGAGAATAAGGTGTTTTACCCGATCCTTTAGTCCCAAAATCGTACAATTCCCCATCTATACCGCGTACTTGTCCAAAAAGGAAACCTCTACCATCGCCCAAATCGGGGTTGTAGTAGCCAAATTGATAGCCGTGATAACGTAATGCAAGTAAAGGCTGTCGTTGAAACTTGCCAAAAGCTTCAATAAAATCGCTGTCGGTGACGTTTTGAGCTTCTAATCCTAAAAGCGGTAATACCGAGTCGTTGCGAAAACGTAAGATTTGTTCGGGAAATCGCGCTGCTTGAACTATATCGTAGTATTCATCGCCCAAGGATTCTATCGCGGATTCGTAATTGAGACTGAGTAAGGGATTGGTCATGGTAGTTTATTTGAGCAAGTTTTCTAATTCGTCTAAAAGCAAAGCTTCGGCTTCCGCTTCTGTAAGCTGCTGCATTTGGTTTACAGTAGGATCGATGTCTGCATTACTCTCTTTTAGATCAAAACTAGAGTTTTGGAGCAATTTTTTAGTTAAATAATCGGTAAGTTTGGCGACGGTGGGATAATCAAAAGCTAAGGTAGAGGGTAAAGTATAGCCTAAACTACTTTGCAATTGGTTTCGTAGCTCTACAGAAGTCAGGGAATCTATCCCTAAATCGGCAAATCCTTTAGGTTTATATCTGCAAATTGGGCTTTTAATTGCTCTATTACTTCGATTTTGGGCGCTTTGCGTCCTACTAATACTAAATGCTTTGCGCCTTTATCTGCTAAAAACTTGGCGACAAGTAAACCTAAGTTTCCTAATCCACCAGTAATTAAATAGGTTGCATCGCTACGGATAGAGGGAGTAGGAGTATTTTTGTGATGATGTGCGATCGCATTTTTTACAGTTTGATTGCTTAAATAACCCGCCATTGCCTTGACAGTGGCATATTTAAACCTATTGAAGTAGATGAAGATACAAGCATAAATGCAGAAATTTTACATTTTTACGGCAAACATCGATTAGAGCTATAAACTATGATTCAAAATCAGTGTTATTAGAACTAAAAGAATTTGTAACTGATTGCAAAAACAGTAATTTTGCTATCCCTCAACTTGTCCCACCCGACGAATATTGAGAATATCGCTCAATTTTTTAATTTGGACAAATACTTGTTCTAATTGGGTGCGATCGCGTATTTCTAAACCCAAGTCAATAATAGCAGGTTCTCCATTAGTCGTTTTAACGTTGGCATTTCGCACGTTGATACTATAGTCGCTCAGGCGAGATAAAATATCTTTGAGTACGCCCACGCGGTCAATAGCTTCTATTTGCACGTCAATAGGATAAGTTTGGGGACGACCTTTATTTGAGTCTACAGGATTCCAGCTTACCGGAACTAAGCGATCGCCTTCAACATTTTCGACATTTTGACAACCTTGGCGGTGAATAGAAATCCCCCGATTGCTGCGCGTCACCACACCAATAATTGCTTCTCCAGGAATTGCATTGCAACAACCCGCCAAATGATACAACAAACCTTCAACTCCAGCAATCGGCGATTCGCTGGCTTTTTTGGTAGGTAAAGGAGTCCGGGTTGCAGTAGTTGGTATAATAACCTCTGTAGTATCAATACTTTGCTGGGTTTTAAACACTTCTCGCCAGCGATTAAGTACCAAGTTTAAAGTTACTTCCCCGTAACCCACCGCCGCCAACAAGTCCTCTACACTGTGATAATTGCATTTGAGGGCAACTTGTACCATTGGCTCAGATTTTAGCAAAGATTCAAAGCCAGTTTTACCGATGGCTTTTTCTAACATATCTCTACCACGAGAAATATTTTCGTCACGGTGCGATCGCTTGTACCATTGTCTAATCCGATTTTTTGCCGCCGATGTCCGGACAAAATTCAACCAATCTAAGCTTGGGTGGCTGTTTTTCTGGGTAAGAATTTCGACAATATCGCCATTTTTCAAGCGGGTATCTAGTGTTACCATCCGTCCATTAATTCGCGCACCACTACAACGATTGCCAACTTCTGTATGAATCCGGTAAGCAAAATCTACCGTAGTCGCACCCGGACTCAGGGGAATTACATCGCCTTTGGGAGTAAATACATAAACATCATCTTCAAATAAATTATCTTTAACGCTTTCTAGATACTCCTGGGGATCTTTAACATCTTTAAGATCATGTTGCCATTCTAATAGCTGTCTTAGCCAGGTCAACTTTTCGTCTCCTGGAGCCATTTGCGTATGACTGCTACCTTTTTCTTTATACTTCCAGTGGGCGGCAATTCCATACTCGGCGATATGGTGCATTTCTATCGTGCGAATTTGCACTTCTACTGGTCTTCCTGTGAAGCCTACAACCGCCGTATGCAATGATTGATAGCGATTTGGTTTTGGCAAGCCAATATAGTCTTTAAACCGCCCTGGAATCGGTTTAAATTCATCGTGAGCTATGGCTAAAGCCCGATAACATTCTTCGTTTGTTTGCACCACAATCCGAATTGCCGCTAAGTCGTAAATTTCGCTAAATTCCTTCTGTTGGCGCTGCATTTTTTGATAAATGCCGTAAAGATGCTTGGGACGACCGCTAACATCGCTGTAATTAATCCCTGCTTGGTCTAGCCTTGCTTTTAATACCTCTGTAACTCTAGTGAGTCTATCTTCTCTATCGCCGCGCTTTTCAGCCACCAATTCTTGCATCTGACGATAAGCTTCTGCTTCTAGGTATTTAAAAGCTAAATCTTCTAATTCCCATTTAAAGCGCCCGATCCCCAGTCTATGAGCAAGGGGGGCAAAAATATCGCGGGTTTCTTGAGCAATGCGGCGGCGCTTTTCATCAGCCAAATGTTCTAAAGTTCGCATATTGTGCAAGCGATCGGCAAGCTTGACTACAATTACTCGTATATCTTTTGCCATTGCCAAAAACATTCGGCGAAAATTCTCGGCTTGACTTTCGGTTTTACTAGAAAAATTAAACTTAGATAACTTAGTAACCCCTTCAACCAATTGGCGCACTTCAGGATTAAACAACTGTTCTAATTGTTCAATTGTAATATCGGTATCTTCAACCACATCGTGAAGGAAACCCGCCGCAATCATCGCGCTACCACCGCCTAAATCGCGCAACAAACCCGCCACCGCTACCGGATGACAGATATAAGGTTCGCCGGATTTGCGATACTGTCCTTCATGGAGTTTATAGGCAAAATCAAAAGCACGACAGATAATTGCTGCATCGCTAGAATCATTATCTGACGATGCAATTAAACACTTTTGTAACCATTCAGGAATAACACAATCAAAAGAAGCGGTAGGCGCAACGACATTCATAGGGATCGGGGCTGCAATAAACTATTAGGGGTAGAACTATTAAAAAAGGCGACGGGTGAAGCAAAACAAATTATTAGGTTTGTTAATAGTAGCGCCAATTGTGCCAAAACATAGGCGGCGCAGTTATAAAAAATATTTTTAGAGTAGCAATTGTCTGCTCAACCTCTAAAATCTATTCATAGGGCAAAATTATTTACATCAATCTTATGCTAATTAGCCCAATGTTGCCAGAATATCAACAGCATTATCAGCAATTTGTCAAACTAATAGAGCAACTGCAAGCCGTTTCTCAACAGCAAGACTTGGCTCTTTTGCGCCAAAGTCACCAAAAAGCGCAGCAATTTTTCATCCAACAAATACTAACATTAGAGCCATTAGACAATTATCAAATCCGCTCTTATCAAACCGAAATTAGTAAACAGTTGCAATTAATCGGTATGGATGTAATATTTTTGCAAGCAGCAAAAGTACCCGAAACCGCCGCAAATAGACGAAAACAACTACTTCAGCGCCTCCCCACTTTACTTAATTATTGCAACGCCATCCTTGAAGCTTGTAAAACATGAAATCATTACTAACTATAGAAAATCTTAAAGTAGCCTATCCCCAACGCCGACTAAGTGGGCAACAACCTAATTGGGCAATAAATGATGTATCTTTAACCTTGCAAAGGGGCGATCGCTTAGGCTTAGTAGGAGAATCAGGTTGTGGTAAATCGACGTTAGGTAGAGCCGTTATGCGTTTGTTACCACCATCATCGCAAATTGAAGGTAGCGTTAACTTTGATGGTCAGCCAGTTTTTGAAATGAATAGCGCCGAGGTGCGAAAGTTTCGCGGGGAAGCGGTGGCGCTAATATTTCAAGATCCGATGACAAGGTTAGATCCTTTGATGACGATTGGCAAACATTGTACCGAAACTTTGCTTTCGCACCAGCCCCACTTATCAGCAAAACAAGCTAAAGAAAAAGCCATTGCTACTTTAGAAGCCGTCAGTATTCCTGCAAGTCGCGCCAATCAGTACCCCCACGAGTTTAGCGGCGGAATGAGACAAAGAGTTGCGATCGCACTTGCCTTATTACTCAATCCCAAACTTATTGTTGCAGACGAACCCACAACGAGTTTAGATGTAACTATCGCCGCGCAAATTCTAGAAGAATTAACGAGATTATGTCGAGAGCGAGAAATGGCGCTGCTATTGATATCTCAC
This sequence comes from uncultured Aliterella sp., assembly GCA_905479905.1. Lineage (GTDB taxonomy): Bacteria > Cyanobacteriota > Cyanobacteriia > Cyanobacteriales > Chroococcidiopsidaceae > Aliterella. Next base: position 1,788 of record CAJQOK010000529.1, on the reverse strand, counting down.
GATTTGGCGCTAGTAGGGAAATACTGCGATCGCATGGGCGTAATGTATAGGGGATCGCTGGTGGAATTGAACGACTCGAAAAGCGTCTTGCAGCAGCCCCAGCATGAGTATACGCAAAGTCTCTTAAAAGCGGCTTTACGTCTGCACAAGAACGATAAAAAAGTACAAGTAAATAAGCAAGAGCGATCGCCTTTACTAAAAACCATTAACTTACAGCAACACTACACCATCGAACCCAATTTAATCGAGCGATTTTTAAAAGTAAAAGAGCAAACAATTAAAGCCGTTGATAACGTCAATTTAGAACTGTATCAGGGGGAAATATTAGGACTTGTGGGGGAATCTGGATGCGGCAAAAGTACCCTTTCGCGTACCATATTGCAGCTAATTCGCCCTACCGGGGGAAAAGTACAGTTGCAAGAAGTTGAACTTACTACCTTATCGCGGCAAAACTTGTTACAGCAACGGCGACAAATGCAAATGGTATTTCAAGATCCCCATGCTTGCCTAAATCCAATGATGACAGTGGGCGAAAATATTGCCGATCCCGTACTAATTCACAAACTAGAAACCCCAGATTTTTCAGCGTCGCAGCAAGCAATGAAGATGTTGGAAAGAGTCGGTTTAGTTCCAGCGCAGGAGTATTACGAGCGTTACCCGTCGCAACTGTCGGGAGGACAACAACAACGCTGTGCGATCGCACGAGCGGTAATTACACACCCCAAACTCTTAATCTGCGACGAACCTGTAAGTATGTTAGATGCTAGTATTCAGGCGCAAGTATTAGATTTGATGTTGGAATTAAAACAGCAATTTGAACTAACTTATTTATTTATTACTCACGATCTTTTTGTAGCACGATTTTTATGCGATCGCATTGCGGTAATGCAAGCCGGAAAAATTGTTGAAATTGGTGCAACTGAAGACATCTTTAATCATCCTCAACACCCGTATACGCAAACGTTGTTAAAAGCCGCGCCTCTATTAGCGCGATCGTAATTATTCCCGATGCGATCGCTACAACTAATTGGCGGGTGGTGGAACAATGCCAGTTTTTTGCAACCCTGCATCAATTTTTTTTATTAGTTCAAAGTCTGCGTCTAAAAGAGAATTGTCTGGACTAATTGGCTGTTCTAGAAAGGCGAAAGCTTGGCGAAATTGCTGGGGTTGGGCAACAATTGGCGCATCAAAATGACAGGGAATAATTCGTTCAAAATCCCAACAGGCTACAATGTCTGCCCAAGCAAGAGTTTCCGTAGGAGCGCGGTTAAGAATTAAAGTTTGTAATACAGGAGCAACAAATAATTTGTGATCGCGTAGCGCCTCAAACGAGCGCTGCCAATTAAGCCGCCATTGGAATGGAAATAACCCAAAATAAGCCTTTTTTGAGCGGTTTTTGGCTTTAAAAGCATTGCCCAATAGGTCTTTTAACTTCGGTACTTCCAAAACGCTAGGACTAAAATACAAGGCAAACAAAGAGATGCGTTGCCATCCTTTGCAGCGATTGTCATAAGTATCTGCAACTACATCGGTAGCTTTATCTTTAGCATGAAACAGCAAAGGATAAGGATCTAACTGCACAATGGCGGGTGGCGAAGCTGGCACGGAAACGATCGTATCTGTCACTAATAGAGTGCGCGATTTTTTGTGAAAAAAAGCAACTTCAGTAAATGTACCTAATCCCAGTTCAATCGCGCCCAGAATAGCATAGTCAAACTCTTGAGCAAAAGGAGTTTGGCTAATATCTGCTGAAAGTACCTGAGTTCTTTTAGAGGGCAAACCAAGCCA
>CAJQOK010000528.1 GCA_905479905.1 uncultured Aliterella sp. | reverse complement strand
AGACTATTAATGTTCCTTGTGGATAATCCCATGCGACACCAGCAATCTCTAATGGCAATCTCACGGCTTGGGCGTATCCTACGGAGGCAGCTTCAGCACAGGGAGATGTCACTTCTAGCTGCGGTGGTTCGTGTTTTGTCGCTGCTCGATAAATATAAGGCAAGTCTACCGATATTTTTCTGCGAACTATAAATGAAAATATTTTCTGCAAATAAATTTTTAAATTCATGATTTTTTTGTTTGAGTTTACTTGAAGACCAGGGATGCTAAAGTAGCATCCCCGCTAGAAATTCACTTAACAAGCAAATAGTTCTTGTTCTATTACTTGCAAAATCTCTAATTTTGCTTGCTGCAATTTAAGCTTAATTTGGCTTCTTAGAAAGTCAAGTTTCTGATCTTTGCCGTTGACTTTCTGGGCTATCCCCAGGACTTTCGCTACCTTTCTAGCCTGCCGCAACCTTAGCTTATCTAAGTCTACCCCTCTCAACAAATCCTTAAGTTCAGGATTAGGAATATCGATGGTTTTAGCTGGAGGTAGCAATCGTAAATGCTTTTGTTGTTTGTGAGTTAGCAAGATTTTAGATGCTAACTCTGCTTTGTCTTCCCTTTTAAAAAACTCTATGGACGGCAGCCGCTTCATTGGCAGATTTTCCGCTACTGGCAGTAACCAAGGGTCGGGCAGTTGACCTAATTCTTGTGATTTTACCGCTAGAGGTAATTGACCTCTTGGCTGTTGAGGGTTCGTTAAGGGCAAATCTATTGCGATGGAAACTTGTTTGTAGGCATTAACTAATCTTGTGCCAAAATCCATTGATGCGATGATTATGAAACCTAATGCGATTGCGTTAAACAGAAAGGTCAGTAGTTCTTGTATAGACATGATAGAAATCCTTTTGTTTAGTTCGGCGTGTAGAGAGTACCGAGTTTTTAATGTCGTATCTTTCCTGCGTTAGCAGTTCTAAGGAGTTCTGCTATTGAGCTATTGAAACTTTAGCATTTGCGTGATTTAATAGTATAGTAGATTAAGCTATAAGTCAATCATTTTATTATTAATAACTATGTATAAAACAATTATTAATAATTACCATAAGCATCAGTTAACTTGTCTGATTGTCAAGTTCAATCTCCCACCGTTCTTTAGTAAATTACTGGTGTTAGGGATAATGCCTTTAAAAGAATGAAAGTAGTTTCGACTCTCCCCACCCATTACAATTACGTCCCCGCTTTGGACAATATACTGCCTAGTATCATCGGTACGTAGTTTACCTCCCAAAACAAAAATCCCAGTGTCACCTAGAGAGATTGATATTATTGGCGCAGATAAATTCTCCTCTGTATTGTCTTGGTGCATCCCCAATTTTTCGCCTTTTCTATACAGATTGATTAGGCAAGATTGGGGAGAAAAATCATTGTTTCCCGTTTCTTGAGCTATCTCTATGGCTAAATCTTTAATCGCCTGGGGCATATCTGGAAATGCCTTAAAAGTGTGCGGATGAACTTGCTGATAGCGGTATCCACTCTTATCCGCAACCCATCCCAAATCGCCGCAGTTAGTCATTGAATAGTTGAAAGATTGACCGTTTGGCATACTTGGTCGAAACAATGGCGCTTGTTTTACAACTGCTCTAGCTGCGGCTAAAATCTCTTGTTGTATAACTTTAGTAAGCTTTGACTTGAGTAGATAAAGACCTTTATTCGCTGGCATAATGTTAGCCTGCAACTATTATTTAATAATAGCATTAATTAACAAGTAAATCAAGTCGCAGTATCCATTTTGTTAAGCTTACACATTAAGTTTTTCAAGTAAAATATTCTCTTTCCCAGCAGCTATTTTATCCAAAAGCTACAATTAATAATTACTTAAAACCTGCTTATTCCCTTAACTCATTAAACTTACGGCTCTGTTTACTCAAGCAATTTGGGTCGATAGATGTCGGAAAAACTAATCTTGTATGAGGATTTTTCTGTGCTAAAGCAATCGCACTCTGAGGACGTGCCAGTTGCAATAAGTACCATTTCCTACCATCTTTCTCCCATACGGCTAGTAAGTCGAATCCATCACGGGGGGTTATTGCGATCGGTTTGTGCTGCATGATAATTCTCCTTGACAATGAGTTGTTGATTTTGTTTTGACGCTCCGCCGACCCATTGCAAAACCCTTAACAAGTGAGATCGCCTTTTGGCACTGCCGAACGTCAAACATTGCAATGTGGGTTTTTTCCAAAGGTAATTTCATAGCTTTTGACAGCCACTTGTAGGCAGCTTGACGGCTAGAGAAAACACCAGATTGCCACAAGGGGTCGAACTTCCGATGAGCTAAACTACGCCATCTCCGCAACTCTTTGTTGGCTAAAGTCCCTAGCGCGATGATGGTTCCGGGATGACACCCAACACGCGCATCGCAGTTGGGGTAAGCATTGCATAAATAAATAAACCCGTAACTCTGCCCGTAGACCCTGGCGCTATCAATTAACGAAACATTACTACGACAAAAGGGACACCGTTGAGGCTTCATCGGCTTACCCCCTGCAATTGCTCCATTACCGCTAGTTCTTCAGCTATCGCTCTAGCAACGGCTAACAGTCCTGAGCGCGATAGGTCTTGGAGTAGGGCGATTGCTTTGTTGAACTTGGGACAGGGAGCGCAAACATGGTCGAAATCGATATTACTAGGTTCGGTTGCTTCGTAGAGGGCAGCAATGGCGATCGCTGCTTTTTTATCCTGGCTCAGGTATTGCAGATGGGTTTCTAGCTGCTGCAAAACTGGCTCGTCTTTTGGGTTAAAAGAGTGGCTGATTAAATTAAGCATCTGATTAAGTCCTGTTGTAGGTAAAACAAAACCCGCCAGTAATAAGTAGCAGGTGTAAGGGTTAATTGGGCGAGAAGGGCATATTTACTGAGGCAAATCCAGGATTGGATTGCACTTCAGGCAAATCGACAGTAAAATCTTGCTTGCATTAATTCCAGAAAAGGATTACTAATGTGTAGAGCTTAGGAACGGAAATTTACAAATGTAATCTTGTTCTGCGCCTTCATCTCTATGGGAGAATTATCACGATTTTGATTATTGTTAACAGCAGAGTTTTAACGGCAATTGTTTTAGCCACTGGAGCCATAGAAATTTCAACTAATGCCCCAGCGCCGAAGTTAGCAGCTAAGGTGACTCGTGAGGTTCCATCGGCTACAGCATCAAAACAACAATTGTCTGTATACATTGCTCAAACATCTCCTCTTAATTCTGTAGATGCTATTGAAAAAGCAGTGTATGACCAAGTAAACCAGTACCGAGCTAGTAAAGGATTGCCACCGCTCACCGTACTTGCAGCCATAAGCGAACAGGCACGAATCCACAGTCAGAATATGGCTAGTGGTCAAGTTCCCTTTAGTCATCAAGGTTTTCAGCAACGAGTTACGGCACTTGCCATTCCTTACAGTTCGGCGGCGGAGAATGTCGCTTACAATCAGGGTTATAGTGACGCAGCTACAGTAGCAGTTCAAGGTTGGATCAAAAGCTCTGGTCATCGCCAAAACATGGAAGGTAATTTTGACCTCACAGGAATTGGTGTCGCAATCAATGCCCAGGGTCAATACTACGTCACCCAACTTTTTATTCGTAATCGCTGAAGCTGAGTATTCATAATAACTTGACCTAGGCGGCAGACTTGCTGATGCTATTAGGGTAATTGTTTGGCTGCACAGGTACTTGCCATCGCACTGTAACAAAACTACTATCGGCTATCTGATATGAAAGAAAATTGGGATGACTTCGTTAGAGTCGAGGGGGAGTATTATCTCCCGCCCCTCTCTGTTAAATCTGGGCGTGCGACTTTCATCGCACCCAGCTTCCGATTCAATTAGGCTTTGCCTTTGCTCATGTGCAAATAATCGTGGCATGACTTATGTAGAGCCTCTAGATTATTGTTTTTCCAGTTGTGGTGATTGCCGTCCCTATGGTGCAAGTGAACTTGCTCATCGGATGTAGTCTTTAGTCCGCATCTGGCACATGAATGGTTTTGTCTTATTAGGACTTTAGAGGTTTTATCGTTATATAACTTACTATTGCGTTTGCTCCAATAAGCTATATCTCCGTCATAAGGTGATTTACTGCCTTTGACGTTGATGAATTTGTTCTCGGAGTATGGGACTGCTGGGAACGCTTTTTGAACCAGTTTTGTTGCTGATTCTTTGTCTTGCTTAGTCTCCTTGTTGAACACCTTGAAAGCTCTGTGATTGATGTGCCACAGTGTGAACCGTGACCCGTGCATTTTGCAGTAGCGGTGGTAGTTCCTCCAGCCTCTAACTACCGGGGCTAATTTCTCAGCTTTGGTGGTAGCGCCATAATTTGAGCTATTGACTATGTGTTTTACTTTCTGACGAAAGGCTTTGAAATTTTCCACTGAGGGAACACATCTAAACTTTCCGTTACTTTGCACTTTAAAATGCCAGCCAATGAAATCAAACCCACTTGTCGCGGCGGTCAGCTTTGTTTTCTTCGCGCTTACTTTTAGTCCCCTTTCTGCCAAAAATTGGCTGATTTCTCCAAGTATTATTTCTGCATCGTCCTCTTTTCGGATTATTATCACCATGTCATCCGCGTAGCGGGTTGTGGTTTCTATAATTGTTCCTGCGGCATTTTTGTATTTGTAAATACTTTCAATGCCGTTGAGTGCGATGTTAGCTAGTAGTGGGCTTACCACCCCGCCTTGTGGCGTTCCTTGTTCGGGAAATCCTGGGTTGACTCCTGCTTTAAGACAGCGAAAGATGCCTGTCTTTAACCCTAGCGGGGCGATGAGTTTATCCATAATGGATGAGTG
>CAJQOK010000527.1 GCA_905479905.1 uncultured Aliterella sp. | reverse complement strand
ATTATTTAGTTAAACAAGCCTAATTTGAGTGGATAATTAACAATCTATAGTTATTTATTCCCAAACCTGGCTGCTCGTCTTGAGGCACTATGCTTTTGCAGATTAAAGTTCCAATCAATCTAGCTGACTGCCCACATAGTAAGCGACCCGATGGGAAACCTAACGCGCAGTTGAAAATCGCTGTAAAACCTCCCTACTGACAATCTAACGCGCCTATAAAACATGACTACCTAGCTCATGTGAAAAACAAACAAGCAAATTAAATGTCTAGCCAAAAGCTTCGGAGTTTTTGTAAGTGATTACTATTTCACCACGTCCAGTAGGACGCAATTCAGCACGATTAGTTTTGCTTCAACTTTATACCTTTGCCCAATATTAGATTTATTGCTGGCAGAAGTGCCAGAAAGATGGCATGACGAACTAAGATTAGGACTCCAAGAAGCTTTAGTTAACGCTGCCAAACACGGCAATAAGCTCGATCCTGGTAAAGTAGTAATCGTCCGGTTTTTCCTAGTAAGCGAAGTCTATTGGTGGGAAATTGTCGATCAAGGTTGTGGATTTACACCAAAGAGCGATCGCACGGATTATTTACCCCCAGAAAGTTCAGAAAATGGGCGCGGAATGTTCTTACTAAATACAATTTTCGATCAAGTCCATTGGAATGAAGAAGGCACAGAATTAAGACTGTGCAAGCAAATGTCACCTTTTCGGTTACCCCTATTTAATTAGTCTCTCGTACCATGACTAGGACAGGGAGGCGCAGAAATAGAGCGATCTAACCACGCTGTCGCCTGTTGTAGTCTTGATAAAGCTTCTTCAGGACTATCTTTAAGCAAAAAGACCAAAGCCGCCGCCGCTTGTTCGCTAGAACGGGCTTGGCGATTAGATTTCAGCTTATGCCAATCGTTAGGAGAAATAGTTAATCTCTCAATCAAAGCTTGGGCTAATTGCAGCGTGCTGAGGTCATCAAGATTAGCTGGTTTGACACAATCTGTACTTTCTAGCATAAAATCGGGCATAAAGATTATAGTTCTACTGTATCAACCGATTATATGCAGCCGCCGCCCGAATCATCAACCGATACCACAAATGCAGACATTGAAACAAGTATTACTGAAGTAGAACAGGCGTTAACGGCTATCAAACAACGTCATGCTCAAATAGAAGGCGATCGCCAGCGTAAAATAGAGCTTAAACACAAATTAGAAGAAATTAGACCGCAATTAGCCAAAAATAAGCTACCAGCTTTGCAAGCGGAACTCAAAGAAATTAAAACCCAACTAGAAACTATAGAAGTTAATTTAGAAAGTCAACTATTTACTGTAGATGTGTTTAAAGAACCATTCTGGCAAGCGGTGCGCTTCGGCGGACTTGGTATTGTTGTAGGCTGGATCTTAAAGTCTTGTACTAGCTAAAACGAATTACTCATATACGATGACTAGAAGTATTGCAGATATATTAAAAAATGGTCAGCCAGAGGAAGATTTAACTATCAAAGGCTGGGTACGCACTAAGCGCGATTTGAAAGGATTTGCCTTTATTGAGGTAAACGACGGCTCGTCTTTAGCTAATTTGCAAGTGGTGCTAAATTCGCAAATGCCTGAGTATGAGGACTTGTTAAAGCGGCTAAATACCGGGGCTTCAGTAGAAGTTACGGGGAAATTAGTTCCATCGCAAGGCAAAGGGCAACGTATAGAGTTACAGGCGACTTCAGCTACCGTATACGGCGAAGCAGAGGTCGATACTTACCCTTTACAAAAAAAACGTCATTCTTTTGAATTTTTGCGGACAATTGGACATTTGCGATCGCGTACTAATTCTTTTGGAGCAGTTTTTCGAGTCAGAAATGCCTGTGCAACCGCGATTCACCAGTTTTTCCAACAACGCGGCTTTTTGTGGGTACATACGCCAATTATTACTAGCAGCGATTGCGAAGGCGCGGGAGAACTATTTACCGTTACGAGTTTAGATTTAAAAAAAGTTCCGCTTACAGACAAGCAAGAAGTAGATTACAGCCAAGACTTTTTTGGCAAACCAGCTTATTTAACGGTAAGCGGACAACTAGAAGCTGAGATTATGGCAATGGCTTTTAGTAACGTTTATACGTTTGCGCCGACTTTTCGAGCCGAGAACTCTAACACATCTAGACATTTAGCAGAGTTTTGGATGGTAGAACCAGAAATGGCTTTTTGTAACTTGCAAGGAGATATGGATTTAGCCGAATCCTTTTTAAAGCACGTCTTCAAGTATGTAATGGAAACTTGCCCGGAAGACATGGAATTTTTTAATGAGCGCATTGACAAAACTGTGCTTGAAACCGCCCAAAACATTATTGATAACCAGTTTGAGCGCTTAACGTATACAGAGGCGGTTTCACTCCTTGAAAAAGCTCCAGTAACTTTTGAGTATCCTGTGAGTTGGGGTTTAGACTTGCAATCAGAACACGAACGTTATTTAGCAGAGCAGTTATTTAAAAAACCTGCGATCGTTACCGATTACCCAGTAGGGATCAAAGCATTCTATATGCGTTTGAACGACGATCAAAAAACAGTTAGCGCAATGGATATTTTAGCGCCCAAAATTGGCGAAATTATTGGCGGTTCTCAACGAGAAGAACGACTAGACGTATTAGAACAGAGAATGAGAAATCAAGGCTTAAATCCAGAGGATTTGTGGTGGTATTTAGATTTACGCCGTTATGGTACAGTTCCCCATGCTGGCTTTGGGTTAGGATTTGAGCGTTTGGTACAATTTATGACCGGAATGGCAAATATCCGTGATGTAATTCCTTTTCCGCGTACTCCGTTGAGCGCAGAATTTTAATCGTCCCTTACTTTTTATTTTTTTACGTGGTTTCTTAGTAGGATCAAGTTCAAAACGAAGGTATCAAGACCTTAATACCTTCGTACTAAACACCATTACAACGCTTCTAGAGATCTACAATCTCTCCATCTGGTGCAACTACCGAAGGAGCAGGGGTTGGATTTTGGGGCAGCAACCAACTGAGCAAAATGGCAGTTAAACCACCTGTCGAAGTAGCAGAGGCAAACATATTTTTGATAATGGCAGGCTGATTATTAAATAACTCTGGTACAAACACTACACCCAATCCCAGCGCTAACGAAACTGCAATGATAATAGTAGAGCGACGGTCTAAATTTTCAGAGGCAATAATTCTGACTCCAGCCACGGCAATTGAACCAAACATAACTGTAGTTGCTCCGCCTAAAACTGGTTGGGGAATCGACTGGAAGACACCACTGACAATGGGCAATAGTCCTAATAGCGCTAGAATGCCTGCAACAAAGAACCCAACATAGCGACTGCCTACACCAGTCATTTGGATCACACCCGTATTTTGGCTAAATGTGGTGATAGGAAAGGTATTGAGCAATGCTGCTAAAGAAGAGTTCAGACCGTCTGCTAGCACTCCAGCTTTAATCCGGCGGACGTAAACGGGGCCGGCGATGGGTTCTTTGGAAACCATTGAGGTGGCAGTCAGGTCACCCACAGATTCAATTGCAGTCAGTGGATAAAGAATTAGAAAAGGAATTAGGGCGCTAAATTCAAAACTCATGCCGTAGCGAAATGGAACAGGCAAACTAATCAACGAAAGTTTGCTGAAAACACTAAAATCGACCATGCCTATGAATGCAGCGACGATATAGCCAACGAGCAAACCAATGGCGATCGCTCCCATCCGAATATACTGATTTTTAGCAAGCGTTAGCACAATCACGATCAAAAATACGCCGCCACCTACTGCAATGTTTTGGGCATTTGCAAACGTATTGTTCTGTAAAGCCGCCGTACCGCCTGCCATACTTGTAATGCCTGTTT
>CAJQOK010000526.1 GCA_905479905.1 uncultured Aliterella sp. | reverse complement strand
AACTTTACTTGGCACTCGTGAGAGAATGAAAGTAGTTGCTAAGGAGACGACCGGACGATGGTAGCGCTCACTGATAAAGATCAAAAGCGGTTAACTACGCAAACTGCCGAAATTGCCCCGAATACGACAGTGATTCGCTCTTTAGATTGGGATCGCGATCGCTTTGACATCGAATTTGGCTTGCAAAACGGCACTACATATAACTCTTTCATAATTCGTGGTGAGAAAACAGCTTTAGTAGATACAAGTCACGAAAAGTTTCGCAAGCTATACTTAGACACGCTGACGGAACTAATTAATCCTACAGAAATTGATTACATAGTTATCAGCCACACTGAGCCAGATCATAGCGGATTAGTTAGAGACATTTTGCAGCTAAACCCTGATGCAACGGTAGTCGGGTCAAAAGTTGCCTTGCAGTTTTTAGAAGATATGGTACACCAACCATTTAAAAAGCAAATTGTCAAAAATGGCGAAGTTTTAGACTTGGGCAACGGACACGAACTAGAATTTGTCAGTGCGCCAAACTTGCATTGGCCAGATACAATGTTTACCTACGATCGCCAAACCCAGGTTCTCTATACTTGCGATGCCTTTGGGTTGCATTACTGCGACGAATATACCTTTGATGAAGATTTGGGGGCAATAGAAGCAGATTTTCGCTTTTATTATGACTGCTTGATGGCTCCTAATGCTCGTTCGGTATTGTCGGCGATGAAGCGGATGGACGAATTAGGCAAAGTTTCAACAATCGCCACAGGTCACGGCCCATTGTTACAGCATAACGTTACAGAATTAACCGAACGTTACCGCAACTGGAGCCAAACTAAAGCCAAAGCCGAAACAACTGTAGCTGTTTTTTATGTATCCGATTATGGATATAGCGATCGCCTTTCTCAATCAATCGCTAGTGGGATTACAAAAACCGGAGTCGCCGTCGAAATGGTAGATATGCGATCAAGCGATTTACAGGAGATTCAAGAACTTGTTAGTCGTAGCGCCGGAATAGTAATATCTATGCCGCCAACTTTGGCAAATTCTAGCGTCAAAACCGCTCTAAGTACCGTTTTAGCGGCAGCAAAAGGAAAGCAGGCTATAGGTTTGTATGAGTCTGGGGGAGGAGATGACGAACCCATCGATCCGTTGCTAATTAAGTTTAGAGATTTAGGTTTATCAGAAGCTTTCCCGGCAATTCGGATTAAAGACTCGCCGACGGAAAGCACTTATAAACTTTGTGAGGAAGCCGGGACAGACTTAGGACAATGGTTAACGCGCGATCGCAGTATCAAAGAACTTAAAGCCATTGATAGCAACCTCGAAAAAGCCCTAGGACGCATCAGTAGCGGACTTTATATCATTACAGCCCAAAAAGGCAATCTAACTAGCGCCATGCTTGCATCGTGGGTATCTCAAGCAAGTTTTACACCCTTGGGGTTAACAATTGCCGTTGCCAAAGACAGGGCGATTGAATCATTAATGCTTGTAGGCGATCGCTTTGTCCTCAATGTGCTGGAAGAAGGAAACCACTTGCATTTAATGAAACACTTTCTGAAGCGGTTTTCCCCTGGTGCGGATCGTTTTGCAGGCATCAAAACCCAAACGGCGGAGAATGGTTCGCCAATTTTAACCGATGCTTTGGCTTACTTAGAATGCGTTGTTACTACCCGGATGGAAACAAGCGATCATTGGATAGTTTACAGTACCGTTGACGCGGGGAGAGTATCAAAACCTGAAGCTCTGACTGCTGTGCATCATCGTAAAGTCGGCAACTATTACTAATTGCGATTTGCCTGTTTTCAAGATTAGTAGGGGTACTACGCTACCCCTACTTTTGCTTAGTAATTAATCAAATTCACAAACAGTTTTGCAAACGTAAGTATTAGTATTTCAAATAGATAACTACTTGAGCTATAAGTTTAAATAAAGTAAACTGAAACGATCAAATTAAGATGGAGTAGCCCCATAAATGCAAGACTCATACAACAGCCCGTCAAGCAACTGGTATAGCTGGTTTAACAAAAGTTGGATTGTCCGCGCGCTTGAAACCATCCAAGACTTCATTGTAGTGTCCCTCTGCATCGGTTTATTCAGCGTTATGGCGATCCAATTGCGGGCTTTGTTTATCTCGTTGTTGCCACCTTTAAACTTTAAAGCTGTAACCTCAGACATTTTGTTTCTACTGATTTTAGTCGAGTTGTTTCGCCTACTGATTATTTACTTGCAAGAACAACGAGTATCGATTGGGGTAGCGGTAGAAGTATCGATCGTTTCGGCATTAAGAGAAGTAATTGTTAGAGGTGTACTAGAAACACCTTGGAGTCAGATATTGTCAGCCTGTGCTTATTTGCTAGTTATGGGCGCGCTTTTGATAATCAGAGTTTGGATACCGCCAACCTTTAGCGGCATCGATCCCGAACGTCGCCAGCAAAAAGCTAAGTCACAAACATTCGAGCTTGCCAATTCCAAACATTCAGAGTCTTAACTTATTGCTGAAGACACGAATAAATTACTGTTAACTACCTCAATCTATGCCAAACGCTAAAAAACGGGATGTCCAAGTATTGCCCATCGCCGCAGATACAACTGTATTGCGATCGCGTAGTTGGACTCAGTTACGGTTTGAAATTGAATATGCTTTAGCCAGAGGTACAACCGCCAATTCTTACCTAATTCGCGGCGATAAGCTGGCGCTATTCGATCCCCCTGGTGAAACCTTTACAGATATATATTTAGCAGCTTTACACCAACGTTTTGATGTAGAGCTATTAGATTACGTGATTTTAGGTCATGTTAACCCCAACCGCGCTTTTACTCTCAAAGCCTTACTAAAAGTAGCACCGCAAATAACTTTTGTAACTTCAAACCCTGGTGCAATCAACCTCCGCACTGCATTACCAGATACGGAATTAAAGATTCTCGTTATCAAGGGAGAAGAAACTTTAGATTTAGGCAAAGGTCATAATTTACAATTTATCCCCACACCAAACCCCCGCTACCCTGACGAGCTTTGTACTTATGACCAGCAAACAGAAATACTTTACACCGATAAGTTATTTGGCGCTCATATCTGCGGCGATCAAGTTTTTGATGAAGGGTGGGAAATCTTTAACGAAGACAGGCGTTATTATTACGACTGTCTCATGGCTCCTAATGCTCGTCAAGTAGAAACAGGCTTAGATAAGTTATCGTCTTTTCCTGTGAGGCTCTACGCTACAGGTCATGGCCCATTGGTACGTTACGCTTTACTAGAATTAACCCAAGCTTACCGGACTTGGAGCCAACAACAGAATACTCAAGTTATCAAAGTAGCTTTACTTTATGCTTCTGCCTATGGCAACACGGCAACTTTAGCTAGTGCGATCGCGCGCGGAATTACCAAAGCTGGCGTAGGTGTAGAATCAATCAACTGTGAAGTAGCAGAACCC
>CAJQOK010000525.1 GCA_905479905.1 uncultured Aliterella sp. | reverse complement strand
AATACTGCACAAATCTACGATATTGCCGCAACAAGCTTGACGAACGCGATCGGCGGCGGCACATAACAGTAAAATATTTTCTTGCCCCTCAATATTAGTAAGGGCGATCGCTGTTTCTCGCTCAATTAATTCTCCACTGATTATTTGCTTTTCTAGAATATCGAGCCACTCTTTTAGTAACTCGGGGGTCCTAGGCAAATCAGTATTCAATTTATTAAAGGCGGTTGACAAGGGTGCTTGAACCACTTTTTGCCCCTATAATGCGTGACTTAAGTGTTGGCATTTTACCACTGGATCGCGCCTTTTGCTTCGGCTTTTGCGATGGACATTTAATAAAACTTAGGACATAAATTGTAATATCCAGTCATTTTATCTAAATAATCTTTTCACTACAGCTTTTAGCATTCTTAATTTTTTCTTAACCTTGTCTTTACAACAAAACGCTAAGGTCGATACGAATACTCGTAAAAATACGCAGAGCTTTTTATGTTTTCCCGGATTGATTCAAATCGCAGAGCTTTTTTATTGTCGCTGGTAGCCCTTTCCTTTGGAATTGCCTCCTGTGGGCCACAAACCCAAAATGCTCCTAGCACCGATACTAACGCTGCCGCTAGTCCTGCCGCCGATACCAGTGCTGCGGGTGCAACTCTAAATGGTGCAGGGGCTTCTTTTCCCGCGCCATTGTATCAGCGTTGGTTTTCTGAATATAACAAGATTAACCCCAATACCAAAATTAGTTATCAATCGGTAGGTAGTGGTGCGGGTGTAAAACAGTTTACCGCCGGAACTATAGACTTTGGAGCCAGCGACACTGGCATGACAGAAGAAGAAATTGCTAAGGTATCTCGCGGAGTATTGTTAGTTCCTACAACTGCCGGAAGCGTTGTCTTAGCTTACAATTTGCCTGGGGTAGAAGGAATCAAGTTATCAAGAGATGTCTATCCAGATATTTTGTTGGGCAAAATTACTAACTGGAACGATCCGAGAATTGCCACGATTAATCCAGACTTAAAGCTACCTGACCAACCAATTACAGTTATTTATCGTTCTGATGGTAGTGGCACGACCGCCGTATTAACAAAACACCTCAGTACCATTAGCCCAGCTTGGAAAAGTGGGCCAGGAGAAGGCAAGTCTGTTAGTTGGCCCGCAGGCACGGGAGCAAAGGGAAATGAAGGCGTAACCGCACAAATTCAACAAACTCAAGGTGCAATTGGTTACACTGAGTACGGATATGCTACGCAAAATAAAATTCCCTTCGCTACTTTAGAAAACAAAGCAGGTAAGTACGTAGCCGCCACACCAGAATCAGCTTCCGCCGCCCTAGCTTCAGTAACGCTACCCGAAAATTTTTTAGGATTTGCTCCCGATCCACCTAGTGCGGAATCGTACCCCATAGTTTCCTATTCTTGGATTATGGCTTACAAAACCTACGACGATCCAGCAAAAGCCCAGGCTATGGAAAGTATGCTCAAATGGAGCTTGACAGAAGGACAAAAGTTTAGCGGCGAATTAGGCTATGTACCTTTGCCAGAAAGCGTAGTCAGCAAAGTACAGCCAGCAGTTGAAGCTATTAGCAATTAATAGCTTCGATAGCCAAAATTGCAAAGCCCGTTACCGTGCGCGTTTGCGCGCGTTGCACTTGTTTATAGGAAAATAACTCATGAGTTCGCTTACGCCCCAAGCCCAAACAACCATCAAACCCCGCCCTAGTTGGGAAAAAAATCTCGATCTAGGCTTTGTTTGGCTAACGCGCTTACTAGCAATGGCGATCGCGGCGGTGTTACTTTGGATTGCCTTAGAAGTAGCAATTGAAGCAATGCCAGCAATTCAAAGATACGGTTTAGGATTTTTGACCTCTACAGCTTGGAATCCTGTAAAAGAGGAGTACGGGGCATTATCTCAAATTTACGGGACTATAGTTACGGCATTTATTGCTTTACTACTAGCTGTCCCTATTGGTGTAGGAACAGCTTTAGTAGTTAGCGAGAATTTTCTCCCCGCCTCGGTGCAAACTGTAGTGGTATTTCTGATTGAACTCCTAGCAGCAATTCCTAGTGTAGTGTACGGCTTGTGGGGCATTTTTGTATTGATTCCCATACTTACACCTATTGGTCGTGTATTGCACTCATCTTTAGGTTGGCTGCCAATATTTAGTACACCTCCTTCGGGCCCTGGTATATTCCCGGCGGGTATAGTTTTGACAATTATGATATTGCCAATTATTACGGCAATATCCCGCGATGCTTTGGTTTCATTACCGCCGGACTTGCGCCAAGCTGCCTATGGCTTAGGGGCGACGCGCTGGGAAACAATTTTTCGAGTTTTACTCCCGGCGGCAACTTCGGGGATTGTGGGGGCGACAATGTTAGGGCTAGGAAGGGCAATGGGTGAGACAATGGCGGTAACAATGATTATCGGCAACTCTAACCGCATTAGTCCATCTATTTTGACTACAGGCAATACTATTGCTTCGTTGCTGGCTAATCAATTTGCTGAAGCCGATGGCATTCAAACCGCCGCTTTGATGTACGCTGCTTTAGTTTTATTTGGACTAACTTTGATCGTCAACGTTTTGGCAGAGCTAGTAGTGCGTAGAGTTGGGAGAATTTAGGTTAAAGAAATTTACTGCCATAAAGCTAGAAAAAAAGCATAAAGTATGATATCTCAAAATCCAGAGCGATTTTCTAACAGCACTATAAACCGCAATTTGAATCGTTCTCCAAACTCTCGAAGAGTCATATTTGGTACAGTAATGACGACTTTGGCGTTTGCCTGCGCGATCGCTGCTTTAATTCCTCTAATTGCCGTACTTAGCTACGTGACAATCAAAGGTTTTAGCCGTCTCAACTTGGGCGTGTTTACAGAACTCCCGCCCCCCCCGTTAGTAGAGGGTGGTGGCTTTGGCAGCGCCATTGTCGGGACTTTAATTATGGTAGGGATTGCGGCTTTAATTAGCATTCCTGTAGGGGTACTGGCAGCAATTTATTTAACAGAGTTTAGTAAAGGTAAAGTAGCCGATACTATCCGGTTTGCAACTAACGTTTTGAGCGGCGTTCCATCAATTATTGCTGGAGTGTTCGCC
>CAJQOK010000524.1 GCA_905479905.1 uncultured Aliterella sp. | reverse complement strand
CGGTAAGCTATTTGTAGGTATATCGGTAGAAAATGGACGAGTCAAAGATGAAGGCTCTTTGCAATTGCGAACAGCATTACGTGAAATTGTCCAGCAATTTAACTTACCAATTCGTCTTACCGCCCACCACAATATAATTTTCTACGATATCGAGCCAGGTCAAAAGCAGGCGATTCAAGACATTTTGACTCGTTGTGGCGTACAAACTGACCCGGAGGCTATTAACGCGCTAGTACGATACTCTATGGCTTGCCCAGCAATGCCTACGTGCGGATTAGCAATCACCGAATCCGAGCGAGTTATGCCTAGCGTTCTCAAGCGAATTGAAACGTTGCTAGAACAAGTAGGTTTAGAAAACGAGCATTTTGTAGTCAGAATGACTGGTTGCCCAAATGGTTGCGCCCGTCCTTATTTAGCCGAATTGGGCTTTGTTGGGAGTGCTACAGAGTCTTATCAAGTTTGGTTAGGTGGTTCGCCAAGTCAAACGCGGTTAGCGGTTCCCTATATGGAACGGATGCACATTAACGATTTAGAAACGCAATTAAAGCCAATTTTTGCTTATTTTAAACAAGAAAAGCAAGAAAACGAAAGTTTTGGTTGTTTTTCAATCGCCTGGGCTTTGATGCAATCCGTGAATTTGCCGCCAATTATGAAGTAGAAAACGTCGTTGAAGCTTACTCCACCGATGATAGCGATGGTTTAGTCGAAGCAATGGCAGATTCTGCCGTTACCGATGATTCTAACGGGCAATTAGTCGCTATTGGCAACACCACTACAGCTAAAAATAAATTGCGCCGTCGCCTTAGCTTAAGCGATGACATTTATCTCCAACTAAAAGCCGCCGCTACTAGCCAAGGTAAATCGATGACTCAAATTGCCAACGCTGCAATTGAGGCTTATTTGAAAGCTGATTAATGGCACAATTACAAAGACTTGCGATCGCATTTTCTCAGTTGCAAGAGCAAACAATTTTGCTAAAACGAGAACAACTCCACTATTTGGGCCACGTTTTGCGGCTGAAAGAGGGCGAGTCTTTTATTGCTATGGATGGTCAGGGTAATTCGTGGCTGGCGGCGCTAGAAGCCCAACAAGGGCGCATTTTAGAGCCGCTAGAAGTTACAAGCGAATTACCTGTAGCCATTACTTTAATTGCCGCTTTACCTAAAGGAAATGGCTTTGATGAAGTAGTCCGTTGCTGTACAGAACTAGGGGTAACAACAATTATGCCCGTAATAAGCGATCGCACTATTCTTAATCCCAGTCCCCAAAAACTACAAAGGTGGCGGCGAATTGCCACTGAAGCGGCGGAACAATCAGAAAGGGCAATTATCCCAGCTATTTTAGAGCCTGTGGCTTTTAGTTCGGCGATTGCTACTGTTGACGGCAATTATCGTTATTTGTGCGTGGCGCGGGGCGAACATCCCCATTTACTAAAGGCAATTAATTCTGGGCAAAGTGGGGAAATTGCGATCGCTATTGGCTGCGAAGGAGGCTGGACAGGGGCAGAAATTGACAAAGCGCTTGATTTGGGGTTTCAAAAGGTTTCTTTGGGAAGCCGCATTTTAAGAGCCGTTACCGCCCCTATTGTTGCTTTGTCTATTGTGGCGGCGGCTTTTGAAACTGAAAAATAATTAAGAGTTATATTGAGCGAGTAAACTGGGATTTTAGCTTTTTTATACCTATTTTCATCGCTATGCTTGACGATGTTATCGCTGCTTTTGAACGCCAAGATTACGGGGTCGCCGCCCAACTATTGCAACCATTATTGCAAACATCCCCCGATAACCCTTGGGTGCAATTTTACGCAGGAAGACTGTATGAGGAGCTAGGCGAACTAGAAGCCGCCCAAAATATCTATCGAAAACTCCTAAAAAACGTTACTAATACAAAACTTTTAGCTCGAACACGTCAAAGTTTACAGCGCCTAGAAACCCAAATTCAAGAACTTGGGCAACGGGGGATTGCTCAAGCTACTACGCAGCCCAATAATAATCAATTAGGTGTATTAGTTTTAGAATCTATAGCTAGTGAAAATAAAACTGTAGCGGCTCAAAACTTTGCTCAAATTATGCAAATAGAACCCTACGCCGCACGGCTACAACTTCCTAGTCGCGGTTGGCGGTTTTATAAAAGCGGGGCGATTGGTGAATTAAAATTTTTAGGTCAGCAACTCTGCGCTGTGGGTATTCCTTGTATTTGGGCAACTCTGGCAGAAATTAACCAAATCCGCATTTTTCAAGTTAGCTATTTTCAGTACGCCGAACCTCAAGCTACCGTCATTTGCCAAAACGAACAAGGTCAAATGGGCGCTATGACTTTCAATTGGTCGGAAGTAAGCGATCGCACTTTAGGATTATTACCTATTTTTGAACAAGTAGTAGATCGAGATGTGCGGGGAAAACTTCAGCGCAAAACCAAAACTCAAGACTACGCTCACTTTTGCGATTTACTTCTGCCTAGTCGAGGTTGTATTTTGCGTATCCACGATCATAGCTACCAATACCAGAAAGGCGTTACAAAGATCGATAAATGCTATCGCTCAACCATTAGAATTAGCTGGAATAGCCTGCTCGATTTTCTCTCCCTTCAACTACCATCTACTCCAATTTGGTCTGATTTTTTTCCTTTTGCGGAAACTATAATCGACCAAATCGAACTATTAAAGCGCATTCCTGCTCATATTCGTCTTTTGCGCCGCACTCCATCAACTTGGGATTCAGCATTTACTTTGTACAGCACTCTAGTCGCGATTAAAGCTGCTAATAAAATAGAGGAGAAATAAATTTTCTCCTCTTAACTCTAACTAATCTTTAGTTTGTTTTTTTACCTGATTTGCCATATCAAGGAAGTTAGTCATATTTGCTCCAGGGCGACGACGGCTAGTCGAACTATTGGCTGGGTTAAGATACTTGGGTGCAAAAGTTGTTTCAGTTTTGTTTTGTCCGTTGCTGCTTGCTGCTATAGATGGACTAGGTTTTGCTGGTTCTGCTTTCAACCCTTCTGCTGTTTGCACTAACTCAACTTTACTCTTTTTAGCAGCTACAGGTTCGGCAGTTGCTGCTACTTTTTGACCAGATTCAGAGGTCTTAGCTTTTTCTACTTGTTTGGCGGCTCCTGGCTCGGATGTTTTAGCTTTTGCTACCGCTTGCTTGGCGGTGGCTACTGGCTCTGATGTTTTAGCTTTTTCTACAGATTGTTTGGCGGCGGTTACTGGCTGGGATGTTTTTACTGTTTCTGATACTTGCTTTGCTGCTTCAACAGTAGCATTTTTAGTTTTTTCTACAGCTTGTTTTACGGCGGCTACTGGTTGCGTTAACAAGTTAGCATCTTCCGATTCATCAAGCTCCATGAAATAGCCGCTACGTTTTTTTGGTTTAGCAACAGAGGGATTTACTTGTTTATCAGTTTGGGCTTTTTTACCTGCAAGCAACCCGACAAAAAAAGATAATGTTCCCGTCAATATTTTTTTAGAATTATCAATCATTATAATTTCTCCTATTTTTTAACAATGAATTAAAGTTACAACAAAATCTTTTTTATGCAAAAAGTATTGGCTTTTTGTGATGGTGTTTTTTTGATTTGAACAATCTACTTATTATCAAATTGCTTCTTAGGTTAACTGCAACTTGCACTCAGTCAAAACTAATTATGATTTTTTAACGTCACTTGTTGCAAGATTATTAGACAATTGTTAACAAAACTTATACAAAGATATAATTAAGCATTAATACTTAATTGATTAAAACAATAAGATGGGGAATTACTTAGTAAATAGTCACCTATGTATAGAAAAGATTTAATTAAGAGGTACAGATTTCACTGGGTTAAAGTCGAAATACACACTAGCTCAGTACCTTAACTAAATCCTCTAGCTCAAGTATTAATTAGAAATTATTTATTTAAAAGGATATGACGACAAGTTTGAAAACTCGCAAATGCGTACTATTAGTTCATGGATTGAATGATACAAGGGCAATTTTTCAAACAATGGCTCCAAGTTTAATAAAGCTTGGTTGGTCAGTGTACGATCTCGATTTGTTGCCGAGCAATGGTAAATTGCCTCTTGACAAATTAGCCAAACAGGTAGCTGATTATGTAAACACAACTTTTGCACCTGAAGAAAAGCTAAGTGTAATTGGTTTTAGCATGGGGGGAATTGTTAGCCGCTATTACATCCAAAGATTGGGGGGAATAGAACGAGTAAAAAGCTTTATTACTATAGCGTCTCCCCATCAAGGAACTTGGATAGCTCAGTTTTCCCAGAGTCCAGGCTGCGTGCAAATGCGACCTAATAGCGCCTTTTTGCAAGACTTAAGGCAAGATGTAGAGATGCTAGAGCGCCTAAACTTCACATCAATTTGGACACCTTACGATTTAATAATTATTCCAGCCAATAGTTCCGAGCTACCTGTAGGGAAAAATATTCAACTACCAGTATTGCGTCATGATTGGATGGTAACAGACCCAAGATGTCTGAGTATAGTAGCTGAAGCTTTAGAGGAATAATAGCTTAGTTAGCGCGATCGCCAATTTGGGCATAATCATGACTACCAAAAATTGCCGCAGGATAACGATAGTATTTAAACTCCAGCAAATTGTAAAAAGGATCTTCTAAAAAAAAGGTACGATGCTCTAAAGGTGAACCAGTAAAGCGGTGCTTGGGTTCTTCTCGAAAAAGTAGCGCCCAATCTCTCGACTTTTGTAGCAAATTTTCAAAGTCTTGCTCGGATGTAAAAACTAAACCAAAGTGTCGGGGATAAATAGCTTTTTGCGGTGAAAGCTCCTCTTTAGTCATGTGAGCTACTAATTGATGACCGTATAAATTAAGAATTAAAGCATGATGAGTTTCTCGTCCAGGAATGCAACCCAACCCATCGACATAAAAGGCTTTTGTTTGAGCAATATCGGTGACAGGAAAGGCAAGATGGAATAAAGTTTGATTCACGGCTCAAAATTTACAGGCTGGTAATTAATGCTATCTCCAATTTATGCGCTAAATCCTTGGTTAATTGCTGTGGTATTGAACACAGTTTTGCTAACTATTGCTCTGATTGCTCCCAAAAAACTCCTTACAAACGCCGGGTTATTTCACGCCTGGATACTAGGGGTATTAATTTGGGGTAGTTTAGGTTGGCAGGGATATATAGTTGTTTTATTTTACTTTTTAGTCGGTTCGGGCGTTACGCGCATTGGTTTGGCGCAAAAAGAAGCTGAAGGAATTGCCGAAAAGCGATCGGGAGCGAGAGGCCCAGAAAATGTCTGGGGTTCGGCGCTGACGGCGGCTCTATGTGCGGTGGGAGTAGTATTAGGGGCAAAATCAATTACACCATTGTTACTGTTAGGTTATGTGGCAAGTTTTAGTACCAAACTATCGGATACTTGCGCTAGTGAAGTAGGGAAAGTTTACGGAAAGCG
>CAJQOK010000523.1 GCA_905479905.1 uncultured Aliterella sp. | reverse complement strand
TCAAATTAGGCTTGTTTAACTAAATAATTGTCATTGCACTTCCATCGTAGCATCCCTGTTTCTAATCCCCAAGCGTTTCGCGGATATCTGCTTAAACACTCGCAAACAGGCGCTTGCTACTCAAAAGGGGATAATTCTTGTCGTAAGCGGTAAATAATCGTATTTGGTTCGGTACGAGCGAGGATTTCGGCAATTACTGTACTAGCGCCAAATTGTCCCCAAGTACAGCCGCGTTCTAAGTATACCTGCGCTGCTTGTCCTACAGCGTAGCAACCATAGGCGGCGATTCCGGCTTGAATTGTCGCCGCACCTGCATAAGTAGAAATATTAAAGGGATTTTCACCACTAGAAACGATTGCTGTACTTTTACCCAATCCCCAAAATAAACTACTACCTAATTCACCTACTAGCAAACCACCAGAACTAAATATGATGGTTTTTAATAGCTTTGCAGCTTCGTAGCCAGTCATAGGTAAGTTATACAATCGTGCTAAAGCGCGAATTAAAGCTAAATCGGTGACAAAGCCGCCTAATACATCTAATAAAGCAACTGGATTAAGTGCGATCGCTATTGCCTTATATCTGGTATATTTCCAGATTAAATCTTCTGCTTGCTGTAAGCGATCGCCTACAGTTATAGAAGCGATTTTTTCTTGGGCTTTTTGCGCCTGCACTAGCGCATTTAGCGCCAACAGGCTTTTACCTTCTCGATTGAGAATGTTGAGAATTTTTTGTTTGAGTTCATCTATTTGCGGCGCTGGGGTTTCCCACTCGTAGCCAGTTTCCCCATTAGCCCACTCTACGCGCACTTCTAAGGGGGTTGGTTCGGCGGCAACCATAACAATTTCATCGGGCAGCATTTCGCCCTTTGTTGCCCCTAATTCTTGTAAGTTTCGATAAATTGCTTGTCTATCGATATCGGGATAAAGATCGATTTTGTTGAATACTAAAATTAGCGGTTTTTGGTATTGACGCAACTTGCAGAGTGCTTGATACTCAGTTTGAGTGATATCGCCAGAAACTACAAATAAAATTAAATCGGCTTTACGGGCGACATCTTCCGCCATTTGGCTGCGCGCTTCGCCGTCAATTTCATCTAATCCTGGGGTATCGATTAATTCTACTTGAACTTTATCATTGGCTACCCATTGCACTGATCTACACCACTGGGTTACACCATTAAGTGGGCCTGTTTGTAAAATCTTTTGTCCGATTAAAGCATTTAAAACGGCAGATTTACCGCGACTAACTAAACCAAAGGCGGCGATCGCAATTACATTTGAGTCTAGTTTATTTACTAACGAGTTTAAAGTATCAAATTCTGGTTTTAACTGTTTGAGTAATTGGGAGTGAGAATGTTGGTTGGGTTTACGGAGATTGTTAGAGTACCAAGATAGCGCTTGGCGGATACTAGCACGAGCGCGGTTGATGTGAGATTCACCAATAGTAGGTACAGAAGATGTTTGACGAATGCTCACAAGATATATGTTTGGCGATCTTAAGTCTGTGAACTTATATTATAAAACTCTCTTCGTTTAAGATGCGATCGCGCGGTTAATTCCCTTAACCTATGTCAACAAAGCGGTCAGACTCAGCTACACCGCTTTTTGACTCCCCTTGAAAAAGGGGGGGAAATATGGAGTAACTACTATCTTTAAGTTAGAGTTTAATCGCACGGTTGATCCCCCCTAACCCCCCTTGAAAAAGGGGGGGGGAAATATGGAGTAACTACTATCTTTAAGTTAGAGTCCGACTATATAGATAGTAATCAAAAGACTTTTACAACATTCTCGTGGTTTGAGATGCGATCGCGCTTTATTATTTGCCTACGTAGAATCCCGCGCTCAGTTGTCGCGCAATGCCTATTCGTGGGGAATAGACTTTGAAGAAATGGAGCGAAAAGGCTTACTAAAAATTATTTGTGCTTACCCCGAATCCACAGGATTAGAAGATCATTTACAGATTATTAAGGCAGAAATTGCTGATTTTAAGCCATCTAGAATTGCCATAGATTCACTGTCAGCTTTGGCGCGGGGGGTGAGCAACAATGCCTTTCGTCAATTTGTAATTGGGGTAACAGGTTACGCCAAGCAAGAAGAAATTACCGGATTTTTTACAAATACATCTGAGCAGTTTATGGGAGCAACTTCTATTACTGATTCACAGATTTCTACAATTACTGATACTATTTTAATGTTGCAATACGTAGAAATTCGCAGCGAAATGTCAAGGGCAATAAATGTATTTAAAATGCGGGGTTCTTGGCATGACAAAGGCATCCGCGAATATACAATTAGCACCGATGGGCCGCAGATTACTGACTCTTTTCGCAACTACGAACGCATTATTAGCGGTTCTCCTAATCGGATTGCTATCGATGAAAAAAATGACTTGTCGCGGATAGGACAAAGTTTTAAAGATACTGAAGGCTAAAAGTTGGTCAAGCACCCTTATACAAGAAGATAACCGATGATAAGCTTACTTGAATCAATTACTAAGCTCATACTTTTTGCTGAGTATGATGTGGACTAATTCGAGAAGGCGATCGCCTTTTTTTAAATAAGTGAGATCGCACTTACATATAAACTTGTAGCTAAGGCATCCACTCTAAAACAATTTCTACCCGACTATCAATAAAAAAGTGGCTCCGCTTTTGGCAGAACCACCTGTAGTATCAAACTGCTAAAATTTACTGAACTTTACCTTGAATAGAAACCATATCAATCGGCTTCATTAGGTACAAGCGCACGAATTGCCAACCATTAGAAACGTATAAGGGCAGCTTTTGGAATATTTGCAATACTTTGGGCGTAGAGGAATTTGCGATCGCACTCAACTTATCGTTATTTTTAGTACAAGTCTCTAAGCGGTCATAAAATTGTGGGTTTTTCACATCCAAAATGATCGGAAACACTCGCCCCGCCGTTTCGTTTGTTTTTTCAATTACCTGCTTGTCGTAATCTCGCGCATCTAAGCCAATGGAAGCATAAAACTTCGAGCGCCCAATGTCGTTGAGATACATTGTCCCAAACACTGACAGCAAAAAGAACCGACACCATAACCGGGCTTTCCAATCATTCAACATTTGCGGCTGAGACTTCATCATGGCATCAAAAAAGTCACCATGCCGATTTTCGTCTTGACACCAATTTTCAAAAAAGCGGAATATAGGATAAATCCGATTTTCGGGATGCGCGGCTAAGTGACGATAAATTAATATGTACCGCCAGTAACCAATTTTTTCTGATAAGTAAGTTGCGTAGAAAATAAACTTAGGCTTAAAAAAGGTGTATTTGCGACTTTTGGTTAAAAAGCCCAAGTCTAAGGACAAATTAAAATCTGAGAGCGCCTTATTTAAAAAGCCTGCATGACGCGCTTCGTCTCGCGACATCAAGTTAAAACACTCCGCAAGTAGGGGGTTTTTGTCTTTCAAGCGACGGCTAAGTTCTTTGTAAAGTAAAAAGCCCGAAAACTCCGCCGTGCAAGAACGTTCTAAAAATTCTACAAATACTTGGCGAGTTTCGCCGTCTATATGCTCCCAAGATTGCTCAAACTCAGCATCGCGGGTAAAGTGATGGCGATTGTAATCGGTACGAAATTCCTCTACTAGCGCTCTTAATTCGGCTTCATTTACCGAGAGATCCATTTGCGCCATTTCTTCAAAGTCGGTGGTGTAAAACCGAGGTGTGAGGAGGGTTTCCTTGGAGGGGACTTTTACCCCTGGACGCATTTCTTCAAAGCTCAGTTTTTTAAGGGAATCTACCATGTCTTTTTTTAAACTCTACTGACGAAAGGTAGCGTGCTAATGCTTTATTTACGCTCTTTATGGAACTTAGTTTAGCAATCCTAGCGGTGAAGTCTCTTAGTAATTACGTTAAGAGTTGCAACATCAAAGCAAATTTTGTAACTAATCTTTAACTGATACTGGAACCAAAGCCCAAATAGTTGTT
>CAJQOK010000522.1 GCA_905479905.1 uncultured Aliterella sp. | reverse complement strand
TCCATATTCAAATGAAATTCAAAACCCTCAGTGTGCATATTTGCATACTTTCCCTTGGGCAATTCGGCATAAAAAAGCTTCTGAATTTTTCCTCGCGCCTCCAACACCGCCGCGCTGCTAGTGACAATTAGCCGCAGAGTTGAAAGACTTTCACACTGTTCCAAAAATTCTTTTAAAGTAGCACTCATAATTTATGTTTCGTACTGTTCGTAAGCGGCGACAATTTTTTGGACTAAAGGATGGCGGACAACATCTTTTTGAGAAAACTCGCAAAAAGCAATTCCTTCAACATTTTGCAAGATTTTTAAAGACACTGCTAATCCTGACTGTTGATTTAAAGGTAAATCCGTCTGCGTCATATCTCCTGTAATCACCATTCTTGAACGATAACCCAAACGAGTCAACACCATTTTCATCTGCGAAGGTGTCGTATTTTGGGCTTCATCTACAATCACAAAAGCATTATTTAAAGTCCGCCCGCGCATATAAGCTAAAGGTGCAACCTCAATTACGCCGCGTTCCATCAAACTTGGCACTTTTTCAGGATCGATAAATTCATTAATCGCATCGTAAAGCGGACGTAGATAAGGGTTAACTTTTTGTTGCAAATCTCCAGGCAAAAAGCCGAGTTTTTCTCCCGCCTCTACCGCCGGACGAGTTAAAATTATCCGTTCGTATTGGTTGGCTAGAAGTGCTTTAACGGCAACAACTACCGCTAAAAAAGTTTTACCCGTACCCGCCGGCCCAGCGCAAAAAATTAAATCGTTATGATTGAGAGCGCGGATATATTGCCTTTGACGAAAAGTTTTAGCGCGGATTTCTTCACCCTTGCGAGTTTTTGCCACAACATCGCGCTGCAAATCTTGTAATTCGTCTTGGCGTTCGGTATCTAAAGCTTGCCTAGCTGTGGTTATATCTGCTTGGGAAATACTTTTACCTTTAACCCATAAGTATTCCAAACTCCGCACCAATTTTTGACTCAATTCAACTTGCTGCTCAGTTCCCGAAATATACAATTCTTGCCCGTGCAGTACCAGCAACGCTCCGGTTTGTCGGGCGATTACTTTGAGATTTTCTTCGCGTTCTCCTGATAAGGCGATCGCACTTTCAACGCTCGGCAGTTGAATCGTCGATGCTTCTGCCATAAATATTTTTACTATACGAAAAGATTATACTTGCTACTAGGCTTAAAAATGTTCAACGGTTAGCTCAGAAATTTTGACTTTTTTGAGCCAACCGTTTATTAACTATCACCATCCAAATTTAAGCGAGGACGAAGCTTAATTGAGGGTTTAGGGAGATTTTCGCGTACAGTCTGGGGTTCGCCGAACCGTTGGGAATCTTCTCCCCGCCCTAGTTCTCTAGTTCTTGTAGAATCGCGTCCTTGGTCTTCCTCGAAAGAGTTAGATTGGCTACCATAGACATCTAAATAGGCAGAATGTCCAGCACAAGCTGCCGCCGCCGCTACTACGGTCTTAATTACTTGAATATTGCGACCGCCACGACCAAAGACCCGCCCTTTGTCTTCTCCTTCAAAAGCGATGCGAATCCAGACTCTAGCGGCATTTTCGGAGGTTTCGCAATCAATACTTAGAGAATTGGCTGATTCTAAAAATGGCTCAATGAGAAAGCGCACCAAGCCAGGATAATCGGGCATTTTTGTTGAATTAGGGTTTCGCGGTTGTAGCACTGATTTGTTCAAAAACATTAGCTTTGCGTAAGATACTACGCACGGTTTCCGATGGTTGTGCGCCTTGAGAGAGTCTGCGGATAATTCCCGGCACGTCTAGTTTTACTTCATCGGTGCGGGGATTATAAAAGCCTAATTCTTCTAATGGACGACCATCGCGGCGATCGCGGCTATTCATTGCTACTATCCGGTAACTTGCTTCGCGTTTTTTTCCAAAGCGTTTTAATCGCAGTTTGACCATGTTTAGGGGTTAATTTTGCTAAATTCATTTAGTGAACTTCTTATTTTATCATTACTGTGTCGCATTTATCCAACCCTTTCAGAAATTGCCAAAGCAGAATAGAAGCCAGCAATGCGATCGCACTAATAAAGCAAACAAGCGGGTTTAGAGGTGCAAAACCAGCCTTTATAGGCTTTCAACTACGGCGATTTATGCCAAGCTTCTAAGAAATCGGGATAAGTCATATTTTGGGCGCAATGCCAAATTACTCGATAACAAGCCTCGTAGCGATAAGAACTATCCCAATGAGATTTGCTGAGATAATCTTTTAAAGCTACAACTACTTGCGGCATTTGGTTAATAGACAAAATTTTCTGTAAATTATTGGCTTTATGTAATAGCCGAGAACTATGACGCGATCGCCTATCCTGTGCGTTGCAAATTTCTGTGTTAGTATCCCAATCGTCAAAAGTTTGAATCAACTTAATCGAGGTAAAGAGCGCTTCTTGATTACCTGGATCGATTCTGCCTAAACTATCAGCTGCCTTAAGTAACAGGTAATTATTATCAGTAGAAGCGATGAGTTTAGTTAAAGCTGCGATCGCATCTTTGTTCCCCGTAGCTAAACGTCCTAAATCATCAACAGCTATACGAAGCTCGGAATCCTTTTGAGCCGTATTAAGCAGATTTACCAATGCAGAAATCGCTAGTTGATTACTAGAATCAATTTTTTGCAAACTCATAGTTGCATCCCAAGCAATGTCTACATACTCTGGATCTGATGGAGATTGACCTAAGTATTCGATTACAGCGAACAGTGTATCTATCGCAGATTGATTACTATGATCTATCTCTAGCAAGCTGTCTGCGGCTCTCTGACGGTATCCTATAAAATCATCGCTGCTTTGAAGTATCTTCGATAGAGTAGAAATCGCAAGTTCATTGTTAGGCTCAAATTTTAATAAACTAACAGCAGCATCACAACAAGTGTACTCATCTGTTGCTGTAATTCTTTCAGTGAGGGCAACAATTACCTCCCTATTTTTTGGCGCAATTTCCCATAAATAATCAGCAGCATCGCTCCAAATACGCTGATCAAGAGCAACTATTTGAATTAAAGTAGCGATCGCCTTTGTATTACCTTCATCAATCCGCCACAAAGCCTTAGCTGCATCGAGACAAATGTGATCACCTTGATTTATCTGCAAAAATTCAGTTAGAGCGGCGATCGCGGTTTGATTCCCTGGAGCAATTTTTCCTAAACCAATAACAGCATTCGAGCAGATATACTTATCTACTGTTGTCTGCATTAGCTCAATAAAGGCATTAATTACTGTTTCGTTTCCTGTACCAATTTTTTCCAAAGCCTCAATCGCACATTCAATCGTATCTCGGCGATGATCTAGATTGGACAATTCATCTGTATCATCTGAAATTAGCTTGACTAGAGTAGGAATTACTGCCGGATTTTCCTCATCGATCTGGATCAAACTATCAGTTATCTCCCAAACTGTAAATTTATCTTGGGTAACTTGGAGTAGTAAAATTAAAGCTGTGATCGCACTTTTATTTCCTGGATCGAGTTTTCCTAGTTTTTCGGCAGCGATGCGAAGAATACTTCGGCTTTCGGTAGTATGAACTAGATGCACAAAAGCAGTAATTACTCTTTGTCTATCTGTGGTTTCTAGGGCTACTTTAGCAGCTTTAACTAAGGGCTGAGGCACTATTTGCCAATCTTGTTTATCTTGGCGGAAAAAAGCATAGCTCCATTTGAGGATTTGTAATGCGATCGCATCTCCTCTAGAACAATCTTTAAAATAGTTAAGTGCTTCGGCGGCTAGTAAGTAAGCGCGATAATGGTAAAAATCGCCGCAATCATCTTTAAATTCTACTAAAGCCTGAATAAAGTCTTCTTTTTGCTTTTTTGCAACATCTTCTCGACTAAACCAATCAAAAATCTCGGCTTTGTGTTGCTTCTCGAAAATGCGGTAAGTGCTGTTTGCTAAATTATCGTCAACGTGGTTAAAGAAATAGTGCCAATCATTCATTTCCTCCTACCCATTTAAAATCTGGGACGAAAGGGACATCAAAAATATTACCTAGAATCTATGGTAATCGATTTTACCTGAAAAATTAAAGACGTTCCACCGGAACGTCTCTACAAAATGATGTTATTGACCTAAATACGCTTCTAATACTTGGGAATTGGTTTGAATCTCTGCGGGGGTTCCTACTGCTAGATTTTGACCTTCCGCTAGTACCCAAACGCGATCGCATAACGACATAATTACATCCATATTGTGTTCGATAATCAAAAAAGTCATGCCTTCGGAGTTCCATAACCTAATGCGATCGCAGATTTGATTAATTAGCGTCGGATTTACCCCGGCTGCGGGTTCGTCTAATAAGATTAGCTTGGGATTTGTCATTAATGCCCGTGCCATCTCTAAGAGCTTGCGTTGTCCCCCGGATAGCGCTCCCGCGTAATCGTTTGCCATGTGTGCAAGTCCGACAGATTCTAACAATGCGATCGCCCGATCTCGCAATTGTCTTTCTTCGGTAGCTACAAGCTGACGTTGTAGCCAAACTTGCCAAAAGTGTTCGCCTGTCTGCTTTTGCGCTGCTAGTAGCATATTTTCCATTACCGACAACCGGGAAAGAGTACGGGCAACTTGAAACGTTCGCACCATACCTTGTTGAGCAATTTGATAGGGTTGCAATTGCTGGATTTGTGCGCCATCAAAAATTACCGTACCGTGATCGGGACGAATAAAATTAGAAAGTAAATTGAAAAAAGTAGTTTTCCCCGCGCCATTAGGGCCAATTAA
>CAJQOK010000521.1 GCA_905479905.1 uncultured Aliterella sp. | reverse complement strand
CCTAACCCGATCGCGCTACTCAACTCTCAGCGCATGGCTACGTTGATTGAGGATTTTTCGGCAACTTATGATTTTGTCATCATTGATGCACCGCCTCTATTGGTAGCTGCCGATGCCTTGACTTTGGGCAAAATGACCGATGGTGTTTTATTAGTAACGCGACCTGGAGTGCTTGATTCTAATGCTGCTAACGCTGCTAAAGATGCCTTAGAGCGCTCAGAGCAAAATGTTCTTGGTTTGGTAGTTAATGGCGTAATCGTGGACAACGAATCAGATAGCTACTTTTACTTTGCCAAAGAATACTATACCGATATAGATGACACAGCCTTGAAAGTACCTACCAAAGAGCATAAAGCAGTGTAGGTAATTTTAGATGAATTTCAGTAAGCTAAAACTTGCGATCGCGCGCTTAACTCAAAACTCATTGACACGCAATACTTTGTGGATGTTGCTTGCTCAAGGTCTGCGTATAGTTTTGCAAGCTGCCTACTTTGTAATTATTGCTAGAGTTCTTGGACCTGAGCAGTATGGAGCTTTTGTTGGTGCAACATCACTGATCGCTATTTTGGCTCCTTTCGCCAGTCTAGGCAGTGGCAATTTGCTAATTAAAAATGTGTCTAGAAACAGAGGTTTATTTGCCCAGTATTGGGGCAATGCTCTGTTGATGATTGTTGTTTCTGGTTTTGGATTAGTAGTTTTGGTGCTACTAATTGCCCCAGCCCTTTTACCCAAAACAATTCCCCTATCGCTGATAGTTTTAGTTTGTCTAACTGACTTAATTTTTGCCAGAGTTTTAGACGTTGCTGGGCAAGCATTTCAGGCAGTTCTCTGGCTGAGTAAGACGGCTCAACTCAGCATTTTGCCACAGGTGACAAGATTAATTGCCGCGTTGGCTTTGGTGAGATTGTTTGCCCATCCCCAAGCTCTGGAATGGACTTTTTTGTATTTAATTAGCACGGCTGTTTCTGCCTTAATAGCAGTTTTCATGGTGCATCGCTTGCTAGGCAAGCCCAAGTTGGCGCTATCGCAAATTAAGCTAGAGATTGCTGAAGGGTTTTACTTCTCCATCGGTTTATCAGCCCAAACTGTATATAACGATATCGACAAAACAATGCTGGCGCGGCTGGCATCGTTGCAAGCTACAGGCATCTATGCCTCTGCATACCGTTTGATTGATGTGGCTTTTGTCCCCGTGCGGAGTCTTTTAGCTGCTGCTTATACGAAGTTCTTTCAGCATGGGGCATCTGGCATTACTGGAACTATGAATTTTGCCAAACGCCTATTACCCCTAGCTGGACTTTATGGTGTAGGTGTAGGCATAGCTTTATTTTTCTTGGCTCCATTTGTGCCTTACGTATTAGGTAACGAGTATCAGGAGGCAGGACAAGCTTTGCGCTGGTTAGCACCGTTGCCCTTGCTCAAAGCCCTGCACTATTTTGCGGCGGACACGCTTACAGGAGCAGGATTTCAGGGACTCCGCAGTGCAATGCAAGTGATCATAGCCGCGTTCAACGTCTTGGTAAACCTGTGGCTGATTCCTTTGTACTCGTGGAAGGGAGCAGCATGGTCTAGTTTAGCTTCAGATACCGTTTTAGTCTTAAGCCTGTGGATAGCAGTGGCGTTTATTTACCGACAACAGACTCAAACTTCTGAGGAGAAAGCATGAAAGTTATTCCCCCTACAGACAAAAAACTTGCAGATGGGCAGGAGATGACACAATTTGAGGCTACAAATTGCGGAGGACCCTGCATACAGAGGCATTTAGTGAGCATCATAGTCAACAACTACAACTACGGTCGGTTTTTGCGTCAGGCAATTGACAGTGCTTTGAACCAGACTTACTCCCATGTTGAGGTTATTGCAGTAGATGACGGTTCTACTGACAATTCACGGGAAATTATCGCCAGTTACGGAGACAAAATTATCCCAGTGTTGAAGGAAAATGGTGGACAAGCCTCAGCTTTTAATGCAGGATTTGCAGTTAGTCAGGGAGAAATTGTTAATTTTTTAGATGCTGATGATTACTTATTTTCTGACACTATTGAACGCATAGTTTCAGTCTGGAAACCAGGAATAGCTAAGGTGCAATATTACCTAGATGTAGTTGACACTAAGGGAAATTTACTAGGAATTTATCCTCCACGTGAAAGACGCTTAGACAATGGAGAGGTATTGCCGATTTTACTGGAAAAGGGACGCTATGAAACCTCAGTTACCAGTGGTAACAGTTTCAATAGATCTTGTTTAAATAAGATCTTTCCCATCCCAGAAACTAAGTTTCGGATCTCCGCCGACGGCTATTTAGTCACTCTCGTTCCTTTCGACGGGCAAGTAGTCTCTATAGAGCAAACCCTTGGCGCTTACCGCATTCACGGCAATAATTTATGGGCTTTAAGTCAAAAAGTTGAGATTGAAAAACTTTGTAAGTTTGTGCAGCACGACTTGTATAGGTATGAACTTTTAGCAGGTAAGTTTAGCGAATTAGGATACAAAATACCCGACAACCTAAGCGATCGCGACTATCTGCACTTAAAAACCCGAATAGCTTCTCTGCGCCTCAATCCTGAAAATCATCCAGTGTCTTTTGATTCATCCGTTGTCTTAGCTTACAAGGGAGCATGGGCAGTTTGGCGATATTCAAAATTAAGTTGGCAAAAGCAGATCTTGTTTATTACTTGGTTTCTCTGGGTTGGGTTAATGCCTTTGCCTACAGTAAAGCTAGCTATTGATTGGTTGTTTGTACCTCAATCGCGTCCTGCAAGTTTAAATTGGATCGGCAATAAATTCAAAAGAATTTTGGCGATCGCTTGCTTGTCTTGGGAAAGAAACACAACCGTGGAGAAGTGCTAAAGCTGTGGGTATACTACTCGAAAAAGGATTTGTTGTTTTCTCACTATTATTTTTTACTGGTGCGATAACAGTCTTGCTCAATGGCGGCACAGCGCCTAATGCAAGCCAAAGCGACTCCATCAGTAAAGTATTGATGTATGGCATTCAAGGCATAACTGGACTGCTACTTGTGGCGGATTACAAAAGAGTTATCCAGACTGCATTGAGGGAAAAGCTCTTATGGATAATAGTGGCGATCGCTCTATTCTCAACATTCTGGTCTGACGTACCCTCACGTACCATCGCTAGCAATATTAATCTGGTACGAATTACTTTGTTCGGAGTGTATTTTGCAGCGCGCTATAGCTTGAAAGAACAGTTGCATCTGTTGACCTGGGTACTTGGCATAGCAGCAGCGCTCAGTCTGGCATTCATCATAGTATTGCCCAGCTATGGAGTTATGGGTATGGGCAGTATCAGCAGCCCAGAAACCATAGCTCACGCGGGAACATGGCAAGGCGTTTACGGTCATAAAAATATCCTGGCTCGGATTATGCTTCTCAGCACCATCGCCTTTTTCCTCTTTAGCCCTAGTAACCGCAGACATCGTTGGTTGGTATGGGGTTGCTATGTCCTTTCCATTATCTTGATTGTGGGATCAACTTCAAAAACAGCCCTAATTATCTTTATGACCGTTTTAGCTTTGTTACCTTTGTACAGAGCTTTGCGCTGGAATTACACCCTAGTTGTACCCTTTTTTATCACTGTCATCTTGGTAAGTGGCGGTTTCTCAATATTATTATTGGGTTCTGCTGAGGATATTTTGGCAGCTTTTGAGCGAGACTTGACCCTCACTGGTCGGACGGATCTTTGGATGGCTGTACTAGAAAAAATTGGGGAACGTCCTTGGCTAGGCTATGGATATGGAGGTTTTTGGCTGGGCTTAAATGGCGAGTCTGTTGATGTTTGGAATGCGGTTTTGTGGCAACCTCCACATTCTCATAATGGTTTTCTTGATCTATGGCTCGATTTAGGTTTATTAGGATTATCGGTTTTTGCATTTAGTTTTATAGCAGTCTGCTTAAGATCGGTTGCTTGGCTACGCCAGAATCATACATCAGAAGGGCTTTGGCCTTTAGCATATTTAACGTTTTTATTATTAGCAAATCTTACTGAAAGTTCGCTATTGCGTCAAAATCTTCTCTGGATACTGTATGTATCAATAACTCTTTCTACGTACAAAAACTGTGAAAATCTGGCAGGCGCTAAGGCGTTTTTGCAGCAGAAAGTCAAGAAAAAATCAATTAACAAAATAACACCGCGAGTACAAAAAAGGATAGTGTAATGCACATTTTAGCTCTACCTGCTTTTAACAGCCGTAAGGAAAATCCGTATAACTGGCTGCTATATACATACATGAAAGACTTAGGGGTTTGCGTAGATGAGTTTTCTTTGAAACAAGCGATCGCAAACCACCATAAAATCTGGCATTTGCACTGGCCAGAATTGCCACTAAATAATCGAAACTTCCTTAAGGCATTTATTAAAGCTCAAGCTTTACTACTTCAACTTGATTGGGCGCGATCGCGTGGTACTAAGACTATATGGACTGTTCACAATCTTGCGGCTCACGAGAAGTGTTATCCCCAGCTAGAGGCTTGGTTCTGGAAGGCTTTTATTCGGCGGCTAGATGGCTATATTAGTCTTAGTAACGCAGGTATGGAGGCAGCCCAGCAGCGTTTTCCCGCACTAAAAAATCTGCCTGGTTTTGTCATTCCTCACGGTCATTATCGTGGCGAGTATGAAGATGGCATCAGCCCAGAAGCAGCCCGTGCGGAGTTAGGGATTTCTACATCAGCGAAAGTAGTGCTGTTTTTTGGCAGGATTAGAGATTACAAAAACGTACCTCAGCTAGTCAAAGCTTTTCGGCAACTTGCCGATCCAGAGGCAATTCTATGTATTGCAGGTCGTCCTGAAGTTCCTGCCTTAACAGAAGCGATTTCCCATGAAGCTGGCTCAGATAGTCGGATCAGAACCTACTTAGATTTTATCCCTCAAGACAAAGCGCAATTATACTTTCGCGCTGCCGACCTGGTAGTTTTGCCGTACCGGGAGATTTTAAACTCTGGTAGTGCTTTGCTAGCACTTTCTTTTGATTGCCCTATTTTAGTTCCTCTACGCGGCACGCTGGGCGAACTTCAAACCCAAGTAGGTGAAGATTGGGTGAGCGCGTACACAGGAGAAATTAATGCAGGTCATATTGAAAATGCTATGCAGTGGGCATTGAATAGTCCACGTCCTCAGCAAGCTCCACTCCAATCTCTTGACTGGAAGGAA
>CAJQOK010000520.1 GCA_905479905.1 uncultured Aliterella sp. | reverse complement strand
CCATATTATGAGTCCTCCCCAGCCGCCTGTAAAACCGCAAACATTTGTCGGGCAAGTAACCCAAGCAGTACAAACAATTCAAGCAAAGGTAAATTTTCAGGCTTTATCACTCAATCCTAAAGCTAGAGTGCCGGAATTGTGGATACAGGAGGCAGGCGCAGATAAGGCAGAAGTTTATCCTTTGCTGGGCGATCGCTATTTACTTGGTCGTAGTTCAAAGTCTTGCGATATTGTTGTCCGTAATCCGGTAGTAAGTCAAGTACATTTATCTTTGTCGCGGGATGTCAATAATCGCAAGTCGCCTTTTGCCATTAAAGACGAAAATTCTACTAATGGCATCTATCAAGGCAAGCGCCGGATTGATAAGTTAGCTCTGCGTCACGGTGATGTATTTACCCTTGGCCCTCCAGAGCTTGCAGCCTCGGTAAAAGTACAGTACGTTGATAAGCCACCTTTGTATGTTAAAGCTGCTACCTGGACAGCTTACGGGGTCAGTAGTGTAACAGCTTTAGTAGCTTTAGCAATTGGTTTAGAATCAACAAAGTTTTCTGTTGTGCCTTTACCTTCGCCCACCCAAGGCCCTGTAGTTATTTATGCCCGCGATGGCGAAACGCCTTTACGTCCTCCCCGGACTACCGCCCACGTAGATATGAAGCGCTTAACAGACTTTTCAACCTATTTACCCAAGGCGGTAGTAGCATCGGAAGATAGCCGCTTTTATTGGCACTTAGGAGTAGATCCCATTGGGGTATTACGGGCGGTACTCGTCAACGTACAGGGAAAAGGATTTCAGCAAGGAGCCAGCACCGTTACGCAACAAGTCGCTCGTAGCTTGTTTAGAGATTATGTAGGGGCAGAAGATTCGTTGGGGCGCAAGCTAAAAGAGGCAGTAGTAGCGCTGAAATTAGAGACGTTTTATAGTAAAGATTTTTTGCTGCTTACTTACCTAAATCGAATTTATGTAGGTTCAGATACCTACGGCTTTGAAGATGCTTCGCGTTACTATTTTGATCGCGCAGCTAAAGATTTAACCTTGGCACAATCAGCTACTTTGGTGGGAATTTTACCCGCTCCTAACGCTTTTGATTTGTGTGGTAATAGTGATGGGCTAAAAGCAATTGATTACCGCAATCGAGTCATAGCAAGGATGTCAGAGCAAGGGTTAGTTAGTCAAGACGAAGCAAATAGAGCTAGGCGATCGCCGATTGAAATTAGCCGCAAAGTCTGCGATCGGCAAGCAAATACTATTGCTCCCTATTTCTATGCTTCGGTGTTTCAAGAATTGCAACGCTTGTTAGGCAAAGACTTAGCCAACGAAGGCAATTTTATTATCGAGACGCAGTTAGACCCCAAAATGCAAGCTCAAGCAGAATCAGCTTTGCGCGATACTGTAAGTAATACTGGTGGTAGGTATGGCTTTTCTCAAGGAGCGGTGGTTACTCTTGATTCCAGCACTGGGGGAGTCAGGGCGTTAGTAGGTGGGACAAGTTATCAAGCAAGTCAGTTTAATCGCGCTATTCAAGCAAAGCGTCAACCCGGCTCAACTTTTAAGTTATTTACTTATACTTCCGCTATTGAGCAAGGCATTTCTCCAAGCACTGCTTATTCTTGTGCGCCCTTAAGTTGGAGTGGACAAGGATATCGCGGTTGCGAACGTTCTAGCGGTAGTGTAGATATGGCAACAGGGCTGGCATTATCAGAAAATGCGATCGCTCTGCGAATAGCTCAAGACGTGGGGCTGGATAAAGTAGTTCAAATGGCAACGCGATTAGGGGTTACTTCGCCGCTCAATCCTGTACCGGGGTTAGTTTTGGGGCAAAGTGAAGTAAATGTATTAGAAATGACTGGCGCGTTTGGAGCAATTTCAAATAATGGCAAGTGGAATCGCGCTCATTTAATTAGTCGCATTCTCGATAGCAGCGACTGTACAAATCGGGAGGATTTAAAAACTTGCCGGGTGATTTATAGTTTTGACCAAAGTTCTAACGCTAACGTGCAAGTATTGTCGCCCCAAGTAGCTGATACCATGACAACTATGCTTCGGGGTGTGATAGAACGCGGTACGGGGAGAAGTGCAGCGCTTGGTTTAGGAGAAGCAGGTAAAACAGGTACAACTGACAACAACGTGGATTTGTGGTTTATTGGCTTTGTTCCTAGTCAGCAAATTGTTACGGGAGTTTGGCTCGGAAATGATAATAATTCGCCAACTTCTGGTAGTAGCGCTCAAGCTGCTCGTTTATGGAGTAGTTATATGCGGAAAGTTGTGCAGTAGAAAAAGATAACTAATTTACAATATTCTTGTTGTAGAGACGTTGAAATGCAACGTCTCCTTGCCAAAATCCATCTAATCTCTATTTATTTTCTGCCCAATTAGTAATTTGCAACTTATTATCTTTAGCAAATACTACTTTGTACTGAGCTATAGGTTGAGGAGATGGGCTTGGCGTAGCGCTGCTAGGCTTGAATAGGCTTTTTATTGGTGTCTGGTCGATTTGGCTGCTAGAGACAGTATCAAGACCCTTATAACCCGCGATCGCACCTTGGGGAGATACAACTACTTGATAACTTAAGTCTTGGTTTAAATTCCGCGTTTTCCAGGAGGAGTCTAGCTGCTTGTATAGTTGCTGTCTTAAAGCTGATAGTTGCACTGGATCGCTGATTTCTGGCACTCGATTAGTTGAATTTGACTGACTGCTAGACTGGGTTGCAGGTTTGGGTGGTTGGACTTCGGGGATAGGGACTAAGAAAAATGCGATCGCTGCTAAGGCTAAACTTGATACTCCCAAAGCGGCGGGGACAGCTTGTTTTGCTACATCTTGGCGGGAAGTAACGTTACGCTTGGAAATTGGCTTAATTTTTAGTCCCAAATCCGGTAAAGTGCGGCTATCTGCCAGTAATTGATCTACAGCCTCTACCAAGTCAAATAGCTGTACCGTTGTTAAATCGATCTTAACTGGCTCAACTTGTGGGGTATCGCGGACAATCAATTGATGCCGATGATTATCTAATCTGTGTAACTGCACCAATCCTAACTCTAGTTTTAATTCTGGGCGCAGGGCAACTTTACTCAAAAATTCTTGAGTATAGCTACTTGCAGACTTTACCAAACTTTCTAAAAACTCTCGTCCGCCGCTTAAGGGGGGTTGTCCAGAGTTGGGAAAATGACATTCAACGTTGATTAACATCGATAATACTGG
Organism: uncultured Aliterella sp.; assembly: GCA_905479905.1. Lineage (GTDB taxonomy): Bacteria > Cyanobacteriota > Cyanobacteriia > Cyanobacteriales > Chroococcidiopsidaceae > Aliterella. The sequence goes on along the minus strand of CAJQOK010000520.1, from coordinate 11,290 downwards.
TCTACCGTCGCTAGATGAGGCGATCGTTTCCGTAGTATTTAAGCCTTCTACCACTAATACGCAGCTTGGCAAACTGTACTTGCGTTGAATGGTCATTCTACTTCCCCATCAAACAAACTAATCCAAAACCTTTGCATTCCCGATGTTCCTGTACAAAACAGCAATTGTTCTAATAAGCTTATTGCTAATTCGTCTGATTTTTCTTTGCTATAGTATGCGATCGCTCCTGATCTTCTAGGATTCATCCGGCTTTTGAAATGAGCTTGAAACCGCTCTAAATAACTAGCCAGTCGTAAATTCTGTTCTAACGGAATTTGCTTGTCGCTCATCTGCTGATAAACAATTAGCAATTGACGAATTACTGCGGTTAACCGTCTTGCCAAATAACACGCAACAACGGCTAAAGCTTTTGCCTCAATGATGCTTAAAGGGCGACGAGTATGCGCTCTCCTGAGCGGGTTTGTACTCCGCATTCGCCATAAATTTACGCGATTTTTAATAATATCTGTTAGTTCCAATTCACGCACTAATCCTAAAATAGCTTCCGAGCCGCCAAGCTCCAAAGCCTCAATAGCTAGTAAAATTAAGTCAAGTTGTAATCTAGTTCTTTGCGGACACGCTTTTTCCTCGACAGATGGATTTGGTAAACTGTCTAAAATTAGTGGCAGTGATTCAACGGGGGTATCTAATGGCTGGACGCTCACAAAAGCATTTTTCCTTACAAACTGGGCGGGTGCATGGGCTGTTCGCCAAATAACAAATATATTTAAGCCGAATCTTTAGTTATTATTCCCAACATTGGCGCGATAATTAACTAATTTTTACTTCAATTAGCTCAACGACGATAGTTTCTTGAATGTATTTAAGGTTTTTTCCTCTAAAAAATAAGTTTGCGGATTTTGCTACGGGCGCGAGAATTATCGGTAATCAGGCAATAATTATCAATAAAAATGCGATTATCAAAACAATCTAACTATGATAGTGTACGATTTTTTCGATACTCTCTATTTTCAGAACGATCAATTTATTGATTCTGCCTACAACTACTATGGATTTGAAGTCACTGGTTCGCGATATTCCCGATTTTCCTAAACCCGGAATTATGTTCCGAGATATTACTACTTTACTTAGCGATCGCGTTGGATTGCGCTATACCATCGATAGTTTAGCCGAAAAAACAGCTAGTCTTGGCTTAACTGCTGATTATATTATTGGCATGGAGGCGCGGGGCTTTATTATTGGTGCGCCTTTGGCTTATAAGTTATCCCTAGGGTTTATTCCTGTCCGCAAGAGTGGAAAATTGCCCGGCGCGGTGCATTCGGTGGAGTACGATTTAGAGTACGGTACAGATTGCTTAGAAGTCCATCAAGATGCTTTAGCCCCAGGAAGCAAGGTATTAATTATCGATGACTTGATTGCGACGGGAGGAACCGCTAAAGCCACCGCGCAGCTAGTCCAACAAATCGGCTGCCAGTTGGTAGGTTTTGGCTTTATTATTGAGCTAAAAGATTTGCACGGGCGCGAAGTTTTGCCCTCAGTTCCCATCGTGTCGTTGATAGAATACTAGCTAAAATCGCTGAGATAAATATGACTTCTAGTAAAGTTTCTTTAACGGCGGCGGGAGATTGGTTAACTAGGTTTTTTACTAGCGAGACTTTTGTTTATGTTGTTAAACGAGTATTGCAGGCGCTATTGACATTGGTACTTGCTTCTGCATTGTCGTTTTTTATTATTCAATTAGCACCGGGGGATTATTTAAGTACGTTGAAAACAAATCCCAAGATTTCCCCAGAGCGGATTGAGGAACTGCGCGTACAATTTGGTTTAGGTTTACCTTGGCTAGAACAGTACAAGCGCTGGCTATGGCAAGTAGTTAGTAAAGGTAATTTTGGACAGAGTTTTGTCTATCAGCGCTCGGTAGCATCGCTGTTGTGGGAACGGATACCGCCGACGTTGTTACTAGCCATTTCATCATTAATCGTAACTTGGGCGATCGCAATTCCTTTAGGTATTGTCGCCGCCGTTAAACAAAATCGTCCTATAGACCGCATTTTGCAAGTTATTAGCTACACTGGGCAAGGTTTCCCCAGCTTTATTACAGCTTTATTGCTCCTAATAATGGCGCAAAATATTTCGCCATTATTTCCGGTGGGAGATATGACGAGCATTAATCATGACGATTTATCGATTGTTGGTAAGTTTTTAGATGTTGTTTGGCATATGATTTTGCCAACTATTGCTTTAAGCGTGACTAGCTTTGCTGGATTGCAACGAATTACACGCGGTGAATTATTAGATGTATTGCGCCAAGATTATATTCAAACGGCTAGAGCTAAAGGATTGCCAGAAAATCGAGTAATCTATGTTCATGCGTTGCGAAATGCAATCAATCCTTTGATTACGCTGTTGGGTTTTGAACTAGCTAGTTTGTTAAGCGGGGCATTTATTGCCGAATTTTTCTTTAATTGGCCGGGTTTAGGAAGATTGATTTTACAAGCTGTAACGGCTCAAGACCTTTATGTTGTGATGGCAAGCTTGGTTATGGGGGCTGTAATGTTAATTGTTGGTAACTTACTTGCTGATTTACTGCTTAAAGTTGTCGATCCTCGGATTCGCCTAGAAAACATTAATTAACAATTTTAAACGTAAGAAGTAATTTAATTTTTGGTATGATATGCTTTCGCAATCCCATTATCTGCTTCGCTCTAAAGCTGATGGCAGCTACCTTGTTGCCCACTTAGACAATCAAGAAAGCCCGGCTAAAAACTCTCAATACCTGTTGATTTTCAACGAAAGCTTTGATGCTCTGAGTTACCTAAATACTCACGGCTTTGATATTAGAGAAAAATTTGTCGTAGAATCTATTGCTGGCAATCAACTAGGAAAACTGCTGCAAAGGTGGGGATTTAAAGGTGTAGGAATTGTTCAAGATCCCCTATTACCAAAAATTGATTTTTTAACAAAAAATTAAGATTTTTTCTCTAAATCCTAGAAATAGATAGCAAAATATCTGTCTTGATGTAGATGTATTAAAAGCGACATTTTAGTGTATTAGTAATAATAGTTTAGATTTTTACTGAGTACCAAGTTAACAAATAGTTATTAGTAGCTCTATAAAGGTTTAAATAATAATTGCTATCACCAGGAGAAATTGGTATGAGTATCCGTTTTAATATGTCCGCACTACGTCCAGTTCGTTTTTTAGTAGCGGCTTGTGTTTGCGCCTTATTATTGTTTTCAAATGCTTTCCCAGCCTTCGCCGATCCTGTAAATCCAACTAGCAGTAAGTCTTCTCCCCAGCAAGGCGAAGCGAATCTTCAAAGCATTGAAAAAGAGGCTCAAAAAGCAGTTTTAAAAGATCCTTATTCCCAGGAAGAAACAACGGCTAAAGCCAATCAAGGTTTGAACGAGATTCAGGGAGCCGCCGACTTTGACCAAATGAATCGCCCCGACAATTCTCAAGATGCAATTTCTGTGGAAGACAAATCAAAGAATTTTTTGGAAGTTATTACAGGCAGAAAAGACAAAAACTAGGTTTTGACAAATAGTCTAGTAATTTTTGTTAGTTCTTAAGTAATTCCTCATTGTTGTAAAACAGTGGGGATATTTTTTGAAGCGGGTGGCGAGAATCGAACTCGCATCATTAGCTTGGAAGGCTAAGGTTTTACCACTAAACTACACCCGCGATTGCGCTTCGCAGAATTACTACATTAACATACTTTTATAAAACTTTAACTATCTAACCAGAGATTTTTACTTCGAGCTAGAGCTTGCGGTTGCTATTGCCAAAATGGTTTAGGATATTTACGATAGATATTATTTTTACAAAACTTTGTCTTTTTCCACCGATCATCAACCAGCAGAAGATCGTCAATCTCACAACTACTTGCAAATTCGGGCGGCTGAACTTGAAGACGTAAGCGCCATTGCTGAAATTCTTGCCGATAGTTTTCATGCTAAAGACGGGTTGCTAGGCTGGGCTTACCCATTATTGCGCCTGGGAATAGCTGAAGATGTGCGGAATCGCTTACATACTAAGGCTCCTCATCATAAATGTTTAGTGGCGCTCGATAGTACAGCCAAAGTAGAAACCGCAGGAAATCTTTGTAGTGGTGGAGAAACTTTAGCTGGCACTTTAGAAATAGCCGTACGTCCAAGTACCATACCTTGGGGCAATAGTCATTTACGCTATCCATATTTGTCAAATTTGGCAGTGCGCCCAAAAAGTCGTCGTCAAGGAATTGCGGCACAATTACTGCTAAGTTGCGAACAAGCAGTTTTAGAGTGGGGATTCCATGACATTTATCTCCATGTCTTAGAAAACAACTATCAAGCCCGGCAGCTATACTTCAAACTAGGCTATCGATTGCATCGAGTTGATAATAGTTGGAGTAACCGGATGTTTGGACGACCGCAACAAATATTGTTATCCAAGCATTTGCCCTAGATAAAATTGCCTTTATTTTATCTGGCTAAAATTCTGCATATTATCTTTAAAAGTAGGCGATCGTAAACTGTCATCTGTCTGTTTAAAGATACTTAGTGATTAATTTTACAAAAGCAAGGTTAGTTAAATTAATTAGTTTTTTTGTGATAGCGCAAGCTGGAACGGTTACGGGCTTCGCAGTTTTTAAACTAAATTTAGAAACTTTACAAAATGTTTACATTATTCGCAACCAATCTTTATCAAGACTTTAAACTATAAACATTTAGTTTGACTAAATGCAATAAAATAGAAGTATTCTTGCGTTCAACGGCTTATTTATTTTAGTAAATAGATAGTCTAAAGTGAGCGAAGAAAATTAAATGTTTTGATTTTCTTTTGGCTGTTCATCATGCCTACACTCACCGGAAACCAGATTAATAGCGAAAACTATCAACGTCATCAAACTAAGGTGGCACTAGATAATTTGGCTACTCAAGGTATTTGTATCGCTAGTTCTTTTGGTGCTAGTGAAATGACAAATCTCAGTGAAGAAAAAAACGCCCCAGAAATAGTAAAAATGCTTCACAGTGGACAAGTGCTAGTAGTCAATAGCCGTCGTCGTAACGGATTGATTCTCTACAAAGGTTTCCATGCTGAGTTTGCAGGGCCGGGGGCAGCCGTAGGAAGCATTCACGACCTTGATTGTCAATTGGCGTTGCCTGTGGGAAATCTGTCTTTGTTAGCTCCCGATTCTCATGAGGAGAGGCAAAAAGCATATTTAATTAGGCGACAGTGGATTCGCTTAATGAAACAAATTACCGAAAAGCCAACACCGCAGCAGCGAGTACAAAAGATTTTAGAACAATTTGAGCAGTATTTTGACGCAGAAACAGTAGCGCAACTACCTGATGAAGCTTTTGCTTTATTAGTTGGCGTGTTGCCGCAAACAGTAAGTGCTATACGCCATTCTTATAGTAGTTTTAATGGGCAAAAAGGCAAATTTTAAAAAGTAATAGGCGCAAGAAGGGATAAGGCGGCTTCGAGGCGGTCTAGAGTGCGCTGGTTTTCATCTGGGCTACCTACGGTAATTCTCAATCCACCGCTAATATGACGGACTATAGTACCATTAGCTTTTAACTGAGCGTTAACCAGATTTAAAAGTTCTTCAGTTTGGGAAGATTTGGTTTTAAGCTGCAAATAAATGAAATTAGCGGCACTTTCCCAAACCTGTAAAGCTGGGTGTTGAGCTAGATTATGAGTTAATCTAACCCGCTCTGTTAGTAGTTGAGGAATTACATTTAATAATAGTTGCCTATGTTGGAGAGCAACTAGAGCGGCAGCGATAGAAAAAGTAGGTAGATTGTAGGGTAAGCGGATTTTTTCTAGGGCAGAAATTACTTCGGGGTGTCCAATTGCATAACCTACACGATGGGCAGCTAGTCTAAACGCTTTAGAAAATGTCCTTAATACTAACCAATTGGGACGCTGTGCAAGTTGGCTAACAACAGTGTTTTGGCTAAATTCAAAGTAAGCTTCGTCTACTACTACTAAAATATGTTCTGGTAAGCTTTGCAGCCATGTTAATTCGTTAATAGTTAAAGCGTTTCCAGTAGGGGAATTAGGATGAACAACAAAAACAACTCGTATTGGTGGGTTTTGGGTTTGAGTAACAGCCAATTGAGCGGCGGCTAAATCCATTTCAAAATTAAGGGGCGATCGCTCTAAACTAATTACAGGAATCCCCAAAGTTTGAGCAAAAATTGCATAAACTCCAAAAGTAGGATTGGCAACTAAAATTGAGCCTTCATTTCCTACACAGGTTGCTATAAGGATAGAGCGGATAATTTCATCGGAACCATTGCCAACGGAGATATTAGCACCAGTAATATTAGTATTAGTTGATTCGTTAACATATTCGGCAATTTTTGCCTTTAATTCTTCGTGTCCCGCGTCAGGATAGCGGTTGCTCTCGATTACTTCTTGATACGTCCAAGCTAGTTTCTGCTTGAGTTCGCTAGGCAAGTTGTAGGGCGATTCGTTGGTATCTAGGCGATCAATGGTGGATGTTACAGGTTGACTCGTATTGCTACCAGGATGGGCTTTGTAGGCGCGGATTGTGTCTAAATCAGAGCGAAGAAAAGGAAGCATAAATATTTTTTAGGGAATGATAAAACTTTTAATTTGCTGCCATTGGGTCATTATGTCCGCTAAAGCATGATTGCTGTCTAGTTCAATTAGCTGTACCCAAGGGCGAGAAGACGCATAACTACGGCTGGCGGTGATGGGGATAACTTCATCGTGACGACCATGCAAAATTAACGTAGGGACGGGGCGCAATAACTGGTTGTCTTGGTAATTAGCGGCATCAATGACAAAATTGTAACTTAAAGGCAGCGATCGCTTCTCAGCATAGTGATAGACCATTAAATATTGCTCATCTTGCCATTGTTTTAGTTTGGCTTCTCCTATTTGTGGTAGCCAGTGCGATAAAAATTCAAAGGCTGGCGCAAGTAATACTAACCTTTGAACTTGCAATGACTTTTCGGCTAAAAGCGCCGCCGTTAAACCGCCCAAACTTGAGCCAATTAAGGTTACAGGTGTAGGAGATGGGGGAAACTGCGCCAATATTTGTTCTATTTGGCGCTTTATTGTCAATTGAGAAAAATTACCCTGATTTAAGTCTGGGATTTTTAAATCAATTGCTAATTCTGCAAAAGCGGAGTAAAAATACTGCGCCTTAGCGGAATTAGGACTAGACGCAAAGCCGTGAAGATAGATGTAATCCAATGTTTAGCGCAGGGTAACGAATTCTTCCGCCGTAGAGGGGTGAATCCCAACGGTAGCATCAAAGTCTTTTTTAGTTGCCCCCATATTAATTGCGATCGCAATTCCTTGAATTACCTCAGCAGAATTTTCACCGACCATATGAGCGCCTAAAACTTTATCGGTTTTGTTGTCTACTACTAACTTGACTAGAGTTTTTTCATCGTGTCCGGTAAGGCTGTGAAATAGCGGACGAAAACGAGCGCGGTAACAAGTTACATCATCACCAAACTGGGCTTGGGCATCTTCTTCGCTCATCCCTACCGTAGCGGCTTCAGGGTTTGAAAATACCGCCGATGCTACGTTGTCATGACGAAGAGAGCGCTTGTTGTTGCCAAACTCTGTATCGGCAAAGGCTCTACCTTCACCAATAGCTACAGGAGTAAGATTTATTCTATCAGTACAATCGCCGACGGCAAAGATATTAGGCTCAGATGTTTGGCTAAATTCATTTACAGCGATCGCGCTACGGCTACTATAGCCTATACCATCTGAGGGAGTAGAAATAACATCAACCCCAGTATTTTCTAAGCCTAGCCCCTCTACGTAAGGATCTCGTCCAGTTGCAGCCAGGAAAACATCGGCAATTATTGATTCTTCTTCTGCGCCTGATAAACTTAACTTTAAACCCTCATCGACTTTTTCTATCTGTTTAACTACGGTATTGGTTAAAAATTTAATGCCGTGATGAGTCATACCATTTTGAATCTCGTGGCGGATATCTTTGTCAAATCCGCGCAAAATTAAATCTTTACGAATAATTTGCGTAACTTCGCAGCCTAATCCACGCATAATTGAGGCAAATTCTACTCCAATATAGCCAGCACCAATAATTGCAATATGCTTTGGTTGTTCTTTGAGGTGGAACATTTCGTTAGACGTAACTGCAAGTTCCATTCCGGGTAAATTGGGTTTTACCGGACGACCACCGACTGCGATTAAAATTTTATCTGTGGTAACTTTGCGCCCATCAACTTCTACGGTGTGAGGATCAATAATAGTAGCGCGGCTGGGGATAAGTTCTACACCTGCTTTTTCTAAAAAGCCAATATGCAAGTGAGACAAACGATTTACTTCTTTATCAACAATGCTAACTAGATGTTGCCAATCTAATTTGGCTTCGCCCACTTGCCAACCATAACCCGCCGCCGCATCAAATAGCTGCGGAAAGTGGGAACTATAAACCATGAGTTTTTTAGGAATACAGCCACGAATTACGCAAGTACCGCCGACCAAATCTTGCTCAGCGATCGCTACTTTTGCCCCGTAACTAGCGGCTCGTTTAGAGGCAGCAAGCCCCCCGGAACCTGCACCAATTACAAATAGATCGTAATCAAACGTCATTACTTATTGCGTCCTTTATGCTGCACTTACGTTCAATTTAACATTCGGCATTCCTTGCTGTTGTAGGATAAAGGGCAATTGGAGCATCAATTCCGCTTAAAAATTAGCAAAGGAGGGATTTATGGATAATCTACCGAGTGGCGAGCGCTATCTATATCAGCTTTTCAGCTTAATTAAAGTTGGACATCTCAAAGTAACTAACCCCCAAGGGCAAGAATTTAACTTTGGCGATCAAACAACGTCACTACATTTAATCGTACATAACCAAAATACTTACGATCGCGTGTTGACTTTTGGGGCGATGGGGTTTTGTGAAGCTTATATGGAAGGCTGGTGGGATGAAGAATGCGATCGCCTTAGTGATTTAATCGGCTTATTTCATACTAATGGGGTCTATACCAAGGCGCGAAGCCTAGTAACTCTGCCTTTAATTGTAAAAGTTGCAACCCAACGCCTGCGGACAATGCCGATTTTGATTCAAAACAGCCGCAAAAACGTCCAACACCACTACGACTTAGGCAACGATTTTTATCAGCATTTTCTCGATCCCACTTTGACTTATTCCTGTGGTTATCGCCTGAAAGAAACTGACTCTTTAGAACAGATGCAGCTTCAAAAGTACGAATTGATTTGTCGCAAACTTGCGTTGCAACCGGGAGAATCATTAATTGATATTGGTTGCGGTTGGGGAGGAATGTTAATTTATGCCGCAGAGCATTATGGTGTAAAGGGTACGGGAATTACACTGAGTGAGGAACAGGCAAAGTTAGCTGTTGAAAGAGTTGAACAAAAAGGACTTAGCGATCGCATCCAAATTATCGTTAAAGATTACCGGGAAATTACAGAGCAGTACGATAAGTTTGTCAGCATTGGGATGTTTGAACACGTTGGTAAAGGTAATTTTGCCACTTTTATGCAAGCTACAGCCAAGTTTTTGAAACCTCATGGTATTGGTTTACTGCATACGGTTGGTACAAATAGTAATGAAAGAAACGGTGCTTGGGTTGATAAATATATTTTTCCAGGGGCGTATGTTCCCCAACTCCATGAGATAACGCGAGAATTAATGGCAGCAAAATTGTCTGTAGCCCATTGTGAAAGCTTGAAGCCTCATTATGCGGAAACTCTTAGACATTGGAGAAATAATTTTAATGACAACAAAAGCAAAATTGCTGCGCTTTCCTCAATTTATGACGAGCGGTTTTTGCGAATGTGGGATCTTTATTTGCAATCTTTTGAGGGGGCGTTTAGATACGGTGGAATGCAGGTTTACCAATGTTTGTTTTATCAGGGGAAGCAATGGAGGTTTGATACTCCTTTGACATTTTCCGATAAGGCGGCGTTAACTGCAAACAGATAATTAATCTTTTAACAGCAGCCTTTGCGCCTATCCAGACGGATTTAAGAGGTTCTGGGTAGTAGTCCCATGTCTTTTAAAATACTTCTAGTAATTTCGCTTCTGGCTTTAATGTCCTGTTCTTTGACAATATCTAGTTGCGTTGCAAAAAAATAAGTATTGCGATCGCGCTAAAAGTGCTTTTGTCAAGTAAGCGATCATTAAAATAATTCTATTTGCCTACTGCCCTTTAACTCTATTTCTTCTCGTTTAGATACATAATCAATTAGCTTGACCCAATCTATTTGATGGTTATTCATAAAGCTTAAAATAAACTCTTGTGTCATCTCGTTGATTTTAGCGCTGTACGCCTTTTTAAAAACCTCATCTTTTTCTTGGGCTTTTAGGTCAATCTGTATAATTATCTGTTGATACAAATCATCGTCGCCTGAAACAAATTTCCAAAAATCTTGACCAGCATATTTATAATAAATTTTGTCTATATCTTTGATAGTTTTACTTCTTGATTTATCTTTTAAAGGATTTCGATCTTTTCCATACATACAACCGTTAACAGCTATAATTTTCTGGGTAATGCCTCTTGCTCTTAAAGTCTCTTTTGCTATCTTGAAGTTGTTTTTCATTGTATTAATTTGATCGGCATTGCCCCAATTAACACCAGATTTGATACCTACAATGTAGTAAACATTATCGCGTTCAAATTCTAAATCTATACTTTTAAAGCTTGACTTAAAACCATTATGTAATTGGTGAGATACATAAATAGCAAATCCTTCAATAAGATTACCAAAAATAGTTTCTTCTTGAGAAGATAAAAAAGCGTCAACAATACTTTTTACAAAGTCTCCAGCAAGCTCAAGATTTTTAGCTTTAAATAGATAGGGGTTTTTTCTTTTAAGAATATTGTTGAGACAAAGGGCATTTAAACTTTTGAGCCTATTTTCATAAAAAGGTGTTAAAACTTCTTCTGCAAGATAGTTGTGATAAGCTTGGTAATCCAAAATCATAGTAAGGTTAACTGAGTATTATTTAATTTCAAATCCTTTACCCTTGATAAAGCCAGTTGATAATATTCATCGTTAATTTCTATTCCTAAATATTTTCTATCTAAATCTTTAGCGGCAATGTTAGTTGTACCTGAACCAAGAAAGGGATCGAGGACTAAATCACCTTCTTTAGTAAATAACTTAATAAACCATGATGGAAGTTCTTTAGGAAAAGTGGCGCTATGCTTTTTATTACTGCATTCTGTAGCTAAATGTAAAACATTTGTTGGATAAGCCATTTCCCTTCCTAGCCAATTTGAAATGTTTTTCCCAAAGCCACTACCAACTTTTGAA
>CAJQOK010000519.1 GCA_905479905.1 uncultured Aliterella sp. | reverse complement strand
TTCCCGGAATTAGAGACGCTTACACGGTTACTTTATAACGTTGCTAATTTATGGCAAATAGTTGGTGGGAACTACAAATTAATTGCGATCCAAGCCTAGAAGAATCAATTTTCTGGCGCTTGGATAAGTTTGGCTGTCAGGGGACAGCTAGTGAAAATAAGGGCGCTACCAGCTTAGTAAAGGCTTATTTACCTAGAAATCAAGTCCAACTGCTAGATTTGGCAGCGCTGTCATTGTGGCTGAGGCAAGATGCTTTAATTGCCCAATTGCCTGCGCCGTCGCTGCACTGGCAATTGATGGACGAAGAAGACTGGGCGAGTAGCTGGAAAAATTACTGGCAACCAGAAGAAATCGGCGAGTATTTTTTGATTAATCCAGCTTGGATAGAAGTACCAGAGAATACAACTCGCTTAGTTCTTACTCTCGATCCGGGCATGGCTTTCGGTACGGGCAATCATGCTACAACTCAGCTATGTTTGGAATCATTAGAAATGCGAATTGATGAAGATTCCCAAGGCGAAGTATTGGCAGACATCGGCTGTGGTTCGGGTATTCTATCTATTGGGGCGTTGCTACTAGGTGCGAGCAAAGTTTATGCCGTAGATACAGATGTATTAGCGGTGGAATCTACTACTAGCAACCGGGAGTTAAATAAAATTACAAGCGATCGCTTGCTTGTAGATAAAGGCAGTGTAGAGCAAGTACAAAAGCTGCTCCACAACGAACAAGTAGATGGCATTATGTGTAATATTTTGGCGGAAGTAATTATTCGCCTAATTCCCCAAATCAGCGCAATTTGCAAGCCGACGACTTGGGGGATTTTTAGTGGTGTATTAGTCAACCAAGCGGCAGATGTGGCGGATGCTTTAGAACATAATGGCTGGATTGTTGCTACTATTTGGCGGCGCAAAGAATGGTGTTGCTTTAATGTTCGGCGCTCTTAAAGGTAGAATTAGGGGCGGACTTGCTTCTAATAGTTAATTTTTTTTAAAAAACTATCTTGTATCTGTGCAAACCTTAAAAAATTCATTAATGCGATCGCTTAGACTACGTTTAAAGCCTTCTTCTCCACGTTTCTAAAGCTTCATCAACTATTTCATCTAAATAACCAGCAATCCATTCATTATCTTGTGTTAAGTGGTAAAAGCTCATTCTTCCTACCTCCATCTTACCAATCCCATCGGGTTGATGACCCCAACCCCAGTAACCCTCACAATCATCAGTAATACCAACTTGCATTCTGCCAACTGCTTGCTTCTTGCGATTAGGAATAGGCAACCATAGGAATAGTACAATTTTCTTCGATTTCCTTTCAAAACAAAACTCTGCACACGGTTTAGTTTTTCCTTTTCCATACTTAATGCTTTTAGTTTCGGTTACCTCTTGTATGCATTTATCGAAGCTAAGAATTTGTTCTCGTAGCTTAAGAATTTTCTCTTGCTCATCACCATTGTAAGAACTTAGCCAATTTAAAAATATTTGAGATGGTTTAGGTAAATCTGCTTTAAAAATACTAAAATCTATTTCTCGATAAAATATCTCTGCTTTAAAAAGCTGTTCTGTGTCTGCGTTGTGCAAGTGTAAATAAAATTTATCAGACTCCTTTAAAATTAATACTTTCAAGAAATCAAAAACTAGATTGTGATGTTTTCTGTCTATTTCATTGTGTCTGTGAAAAATTGGTGCGATCGCTACTAAACGAATAGGTTTGCCATAATCCACTTCTGTATCAAAGGGCTTTACTTCTAGCAAGGCATCATAATAACGGGTTAGCTGCTGAACAATGTATCGATCTTCAGTATTTTTTAGTTCCAGAACTACTAACTTTCTATTATCATCTACTGCTAAAATGTCACAAATTTCACCTCTAACGAAGTATTGCCGCTTTAAAGGAGTCAAGTTAAGCAGGGACTTTAAGTTATCCCAGACAAAATCTTCTAAAGCTGCTTCATTTACAAATTCCCACCCTGTTCCTGTTTTTTTTAAAGCTGCATTACTCAGCATCTTACCTCGGATTTACTCAATCACTAATGTATCAAGTTTTACACTTAGTAGCTGAAACCTCAGTTTTAGAGTAGCTAAGATGAGCAAAGATTTTTTTCATCTCTACTCAACGGGTGACTTCGCGCTATTTTAAAGTAGCGGCTGTAAGCGTTGAACTAAAGCATTAGCTTGTAATACGCCTTCAATGCGATCTACAGGTTTACCTTGCTTGAAAACAACCAAAGTTGGCAAGGCGTGAATATTATGCTGACTTGCTAGTTGAGGATACTTATCAGTATTAATTTTTACTACCCTTAAGCGATCTTTAAGTTGGTTGTTTACCTGCTCTAAAATTGGAGCCATCATTTGACATGGCCCGCACCAATCAGCGTAAAAGTCAACTAATACTGGTAAGTCTGATTGAGTAATTAATTCCTCAAAGCTTTTGAACTGCTGTTTAGTAGCCATAGAACACAATAGGTTTAATTTAGCTGAACTATTCTATCTCTAATTTCAACGAGTTGATTTTGATGTTTTTAAAATTGGACACATATTTGCGTAAAATCGTTAAACAGTTTTACAAAGGAAGTCTAATGGAAGCATTGCCAGAACAATTACAAAAGCTAAAATCGCAAGTAGCGTTAGTTACGGGAGCATCGCGGGGAATAGGACGCGCGATCGCACTTTCATTGGCAACCGAAGGCGCAAATGTAGTTGTCAATTATGCAAATTCTAGTGCGGCGGCGGAGGAAGTGGTTGCAGAAATTGTTGCAAGTGGTGGAAATGCGATCGCTCTGCAAGCTGATGTCTCTAAAGCCGATCAGGTGGACAATTTGCTCAAAGCGGTAATGGATAAGTGGCAACGGGTAGATATTTTAGTTAATAATGCCGGAATTACCCGCGATACGTTGTTGCTACGCATGAAGCCGGAAGATTGGCAAGCAGTAATTGACCTTAATCTAACGGGAGTATTTTTGTGTACTCGCGCCGTGAGTAAAGTTATGCTTAAGCAGCGCTCTGGGCGAATTATTAATATTGCCTCAGTTTCGGGACAAATGGGCAACCCTGGACAAGCCAATTACAGCGCCGCCAAAGCTGGGGTTATTGGTTTTACCAAAACTGTAGCAAAAGAACTTGCAGTACGCGGTATCACGTCTAATGCTGTCGCTCCGGGCTTTATTACTACAGATATGACAAGCGGCGTACAAGCGGAGGAAGTTTTAAAATATATTCCTTTGGGGCGTTATGGTCAACCTGAAGAAATTGCTGGGATGGTGCGCTTTTTAGCTGCTGATCCGGCGGCGGCTTATATTACTGGGCAAGTATTTAATGTCGATGGCGGGATGGTAATGGCTTAAGCTCCTTTTAACACCGCTCGGATTCTCTGCCAGACAGTAAAGCTCAAAAAGAGGATAATGGCGATCGCGGTTGTAATTATTACTGCCATATTCATCCCTTTGAATCTCATTGCCACTAAGTTAGAAACTAAAGTCACAACCCAAAGAGTAAGAGCAGTACGGCGTTGAGATAAACCCAACGCCAGCAAGCGATGATGAAGATGATCTT
>CAJQOK010000518.1 GCA_905479905.1 uncultured Aliterella sp. | reverse complement strand
CCCGTTATAACCTTTTGGAGTCTGCCATTGACCTACAGCGTATAGTGTTTCCTTATCTAAGCGACTATATAAAGCGTAGTTTGCTTCTAATAATTCTCCGCATAAAGCGGTAAGTCGATTAATATTGACACTTGGATCTGTTTTGAAACTTAAAAAGCATTGATTAATTTTTTCTAATCTTTCCTCAGCTTTTTTTCGTTCGGTAATATCTCGTTTGACGGCGACATGATGAGTGATTAATCCAGCCAAATTAAATACGGGTGCAATAGTTACATCTTGATGGTAGAGCGATCCATCTTTACGTTTACCGATATAACTGCCGCTCCATACTCTACCATCGCTTAAGGTAACTGCTATTTGTCGATAAAAGGCTGAATCGTGTTTTCCGCTTCTTAGTAAAGCCGCCGAGGTTTGTCCCATTACTTCTGCGCGTTTATACCCAGTGGTTGTTTCAAAAGCAGGGTTAACATATATAAACCTTGCTTCGGTGTCGGTAATTTCGATAGCTTCGGCGGCGTAAGAAATTGCTGTAGATAGTAAGTTTTTCTCCGCTTCGGCAATTGCGCGATCGCTCTCCTGGGCTTTTTGTTCGCTAATATCTCCGGCTACACAAACTATGCCTTGAATTTCTCCTGCTTGTCGCATCAACGAACTTGAAAACAACACTGATATTTGTTCGCCATTTTTTTTTAAATAACTTGTTTCTATCCTTTTAGTTAATTCTTTTTTTGCAAAAACTTTAGCTATTTCTGCTTGACCTAATACTTTTGAAAAAGGCTGATTAATTAATTCTTCTTCTTTGTAACCTAGATAACTTAGTGTTGCTTGATTAACCTTAATAATTCTTTTATCTCGATCCAAAACAATCAAGCTATCTACAATAGTCTCAATAATATTATCAACATAATCTTTAGAAACTGTCGTCTTTTCTAAAGCTTCGTTCATTTGATTAAAAGCCTTGGCTAAACTGCCAAGCTCATCTTTATTTTTTATGCTTAAGCGGGTAGCCCAATTACCTTTAGCAATGCTTAAAGCGGCTTTTTTTAACTCAACTATGGGCTGAGAAATAGTGCGAGATAGTACGGAACTTAAAATAATACTTAGGGCAAGACTCAGCCCAGCCAAAATGCTAATTACTGTATTGTCATAGGCAATATTTTGTTCAATTTTTTCAGCTTCTTTTGTTAGTTCTGCTTGGGCATCATTGGAGGCTTCTTCAATTAAGGGAAGTATAATCGTTTTAAAGTACGGCTCTAGAGATTGATTTAAAAAGCTTTCCGATTTTAGACTATCTGTATTGTTTAGCTCCAAATATTGATCTACAAGCTGACTATAATTATTTATTTTTTTGCCAAGGTTATTTATAGTTACTAATTCATTTTTTTCTTGCTGAATTTCGTCACTTTGCTTAAACAAACTTCTTTCGCTGATATAAATACTTTTATTTGTAGCGGCTTTAAGATTATTTAAGTTTGTTGTAAGATTATTTAATTCTATTTTGATACCTGCATAAATTCCGGCTTTTGTTAGTAGCGCTGGAGTTTGCTCTAAAGCCGAATTATTATGTCTTTGCAAGTAGTTCGCATAACTTTGAATTGCTGTACCAGCAAACTTTATTTGTGTTAAAGCTGTAACTTCTTTGATAGAACTTTGATTGACTTGGGCAAGATTGTTAAGAATATTTAAGTTGTTAGCGATCGCCAAACAAACAATTATCCCTGCCATTAATGAAGGAAGGAGAAAGCTAATAAGTAATTTTTGTTGTATTTTCATCTTTAACTTAGATCTGTGCTTCTCTACCTCGGAAAAATTCTTGGTTACCTATAAAAATCAGCACTATTGAAATAAAAAAAGTAAGCAAAATCTATTCTCGATTTTGGCTTACTTTCGTCAAAGCAGCAACCTAGGGTGCTAAAAGGGTAAATTTCTTTTTTAAAGCTTAAGTAATTTCAACTAATGACAGTCGCAACTTAAATCTAAGTAGTAATGTATATCATTTGTTTTGAGAAAATAAAAAGCCCTATTTTAATAATTCTTGATACTAGAAAAAGCAAGAAAATCTCCTTTGTTACAGCAACGATTAGGGACAACGGGGATGAGTGCCACCTTGGAGGCAAATAGCCGCAAGCTGGGTAGTATCTAAGTTTTTAACATTGGTAAAGTCAACGCCTTTGAGTAAAGCAGCTTGAAATTCTTCAGTTGGTGCTTGAATAAACCCATCAGCTTGAGTAGATTTTGAATTGGCAAAAATTGCTCCAGCCAAATCGGCTCCCGTTAAATCAGCTTCCCGCAAATCTGCTTGGCTAAGATCAGCATTACGCAAACTAACATTTTGCAGTTGTGCTTGGTGCAGATTAGTATTTTGCATTCGTGCGTAGCTCAAGTTAGCATTGCTAAGATTAGCACGGCTCAAATCTGCCCCGCTTAAATCTGCTCCTTGCCAATCGGTAGCGCTTAAATCTGCAAGTTGTAGGTTAGTTTTCAAGGCGCTAACTCTACCTAAACGAGCAGAAGATAGGTCAGCTTTAGCTAAATTTGCTCCGGCTAAATTTGCCCCGGTAAGGCTTGCAGAGGTTAATACAGCCTGTTGCAAATCGGCTCCTACCAGTTGAGCGCTGCTGAGGTTAGCACTTGTCAGATTACTAAACGCTAGGTTGGCTTGGTTGAGGTTGGCGTGAAGCAAGTTAACGCGCTGCATAGATACGCGGCTAAAGTTTGCGCCCGTAAGAATTGCAAATTTCATTTGCGCGTCGTTGAGAGTAGCAGTGGCATTATTTTCTACACTTTGCCATTGACTATTTACTAAATTAGCTCGGTCGAGATTTGCTCCACTTAGGTCAATGCCAGCAAAGTCAATTTGATTGAGTGCTAGGCTAAAGTTATCAGCCTCACCTAAATTAATCCGCTCTAATTGTACCGAAGTCAATTTGCCGCTATAAATAGAAAGAATTTCAGCGATCGCATTTTGGGTAGCTACAAGCTGAAGGCGGCTAGAAGCATCGGAATTATTGGCGCTTGACACATTCAACCGTCGCAACGCTGGCAATGCCTCCGTACCGCTTGCAACCAAGGCTTGCTGAATCGTTTTAGTTAATTCTGGGTTAGTCGATTGTGCCAATAAATTAACCAACAACTGTTTGGCTTGGGGATTGTTTACCGTACCCAAATTTAAAATTGCCTCAGTACGCTGGGCTAAAGTATTCGCTTCGGTAGAATTTAATTGTTTAGTCGCTGCTAATAATTGTTCATTATTATACTCAGAGATTTGTCCGCCATCTATTTGCGTGCGAACATAAAGCCCCGTAGCAATTAAAGTCCCAATTACCGTCCCTACACTACAACTTGCAACCACTGTCAAGGTAAATTTGGGATGGCGACGCAGCCAAATCCACAAATCGCGCTGTACTTTTTTTTTCTTAGTTAAAATAATCGCTGCATCGGCAACATGAGCGGCGGGTTTTTTCCAACTATAAATAGATGTATTCCACTCTACTGCCTGCCCGTTATTTTCACCTAAGCGCCCAGTATTAGGGGCATAAATGCGACTAGCATTGACAACGTAAGTTCCTGATACTAGGTCATGCAACGAGCGACGCTGGCGGTCAAATCGGGCGCTAATGCCTTCTCCTAGCACCATTACCCCAGCTAAGGCGGCAAGTACGCCAGGATCGGGAAATAAGCCACTATAACGCCATACTGTATAAGCAATAGATAACGGTAATCCCCAAGCTACTACCCCTTCGCGGAGAACAATTTTGGCTAATCCTGGGGGCTTTCCGGCGGTAGTAACTACGCGGATACCTAGCCAGCGTTTAGGCAACGTGCTACCAGTTTTGGCAAGTAGATATATTTGCCAGCCACCTAGTAACAGGGGGGTTACTAGAGCCGCAGACCAGAGTAAATTAGTTAATGGTGGAACTTCTTTAACTTCTTTGCTTGCAGGCAAAGCAAAGGTACTTGCAATTACTTTCTCAGTTGCTACGAGTACCGGGTTTAATGGTACTTGCCCAGCTTGGTGGGTTTTAGCATACATTCCCATGCTATAAGGAACTATAGCGCTACTAGCAATTATTGATATTTCAATCGCCCAAGCAGCAAAACGCCTAGTCACTAATGGTAGTGGTTTTAGCTTTACTTGCTTATAATTGCGATCGCCTCCTCTCCCCACACTTGGATTAGCCATTTGTATATCCTTAATTTAAAATTTTGATTCCCCTACCTAGCGTTGGAATTACTTTTCTATTTTTTGAGAGTTACGAGCTACCAAAAACTGATATCCAAAATACACAATCACCCCTAAAAACGCTAGGCTAAACAGCGTTGCGACTAAGCTTAATAAGCTTTTGAGTATGGCAAATCCAACTATAGTCCCAACACCGACTACAATTATCTTTCCCACGTTGGGTAAAGACTTAAACAAGCTGATAAACTGATTTAATCCTGCTACAGAATTGTTGCTGGTGGGAGTTTTTGTTGCTACTGGGTGGGCATTAGTAGGCAGTGAAACTTCTAATTCTTGCAAACGACGCTGTAAGTCTTGTTCGCTTTCTTCAGTATTCATTTTTGGTTGGTACTAGATATAACGCTCTTTAGTCACAAATTATAAGTCGGCAAACATTTTTTGGTGAGGAAACTTTAGCAAATTTTCTGATTGCAAACTGCATCCTAGCGAACAGCTAATTAGTTGTGCTTCTCTATACCATTTTCTTTACTGGGGGTCGAATAATTATATAAGTTATTTGCTAATTTGTTGTGTAGAAATATTAAGAATAAATTAGCTAATTATCAGTATTTCTGTCTACAAGATTTAGCTTCAATCATCCCGCGATTGGCTAGAAACTTCCACCGCTTGCACGTCAATAGTTCCCGCCAGGGTGAGGCGATTAAACTTACCTTTAATTACTTGCAAGGGTTCAGAGCAATTGGGACATGGCAATTGAGTTTTATTTAAACCTGTAAATTCGTAATGACAGACGGGACAATTATCTCTAATTAGGTTGCTTTGCAGCCAATAGCGAAAGCCAAAAAAGCCTAAAACAGGTACTAATATCAGTAATCCCACCAAAATTAGCAACCAATTGACAAGCCATCCTAAGCCAACAGTACCAATTAGCCAAGCAACGCCAATAATAGCAATCCACCGTCCTAAATTAGAAATATTGAGATCGAAAGATTTAAGACTCATTTTTAGGTAATTTTAGTTGCGTTACCTCTAGGATAACTAATCGCTGCGGTGTATTAAAATAGCCAGCGCCGCAAGCTACCTTTAGTAAAAGTCAAGTACCTTTTGGCATGGGTGAGGGGATTTAAGTATCGGTTGATTAAAGACGTTATATTGCTCGATGTTTGTAAACGCCACTGGCTGAGAATATTTAAACTACCGCCCTGATACTTTTGCTTGCAAGTTTGGCGTTGAATTTTGCCGCTAGAGGTTTTGGGTATGCTACCAGGTTTTAGCAGAGCGATCGCATAAATATCGATTAAATGCTGGTCAAATACCGCCCAAAAGCCCAAGTCGCCAGTACGCAAAAAGCAGCCTAATTGCGGATTGTCTGGAAAGGAAGCTTGAAAAGTGTGGTTTGTCTGTTCAGTTAGATTCCAGTAACCTTTACCGATTCTGGGACTTGAAACCCAGATTTCTCCAACTTGATTATCTTGGCATTGGGTTAAAGAATGGGGTGCGATCGCAATTAAATCATTCAACCAAGGTTTACCACAACTAACAAGGCTTTTTACCCCTTCTCTGTCACTATCTACGGTGATTACTCGCTTTTTTCTAAATAAGCCAAGTGGGATTTGCGAACAATAATAGTTTCGTTATGTAAAGAGGAAGTTTTTAAAAAAGCTGCTACTTCTAAGAGATGTTTAGGTTCATAAACTATGATCAATTTAGTTTCTATGTAAGCCGCCGCGCTCAAAACAAAAACCAAATGTATTATAAATATCCAGTTAAACGCCAATCTATATAAACGAGGTTTTCCGGGAAAAATAACAAAAGGATAAATAAGTGAAGTGAATATAAGCGGAAACCAAAATAAATAATAGCGGCGGTGAAATCCTACCAAGCCTAAAAGTAAATAACCGAGGAGGTTTAGTAATAAGAAAGCTGTCTGTTTTTCAGTAAATTTATTTTGCTTTTGCTTGATGTCGTTGATTATAAAAAATCCTCCCCTAAGCACAAAAAATCAAGGTATAGCTACAAGCTGATAAACCGGGAAGTTTAGACTATTGATTAAAGATTTGGGTAAAAACAGTTTGGGAATGTTGAGAAATAGAACATCTTGCAGGTATCTAGCGATTAGTTTGGGTGGGTTGTAAAGCAAGACTTCTGAGAAAGAATTAAAATGCGATCGCAAAAACCTATAATGATGCGATCGCACTGCTTACTTGTCACCATAATATTTAGTTGCAACTTCTAGCGCTTTTGAGACATTTAATGTATTTGAAATTGGGTGTTGTGCTTTCATTTCTACGGATACCCAACCTTGATAATTAAGACTTGCTAAAGTTTGAGCAAAAGTTTCATGATTTACATTTCCTTCTCTTAGAGGTGATAGTAAAGGTTCGCTAATATGAAAGTGACACAACTTGCTAAAAGATTGTTTTAAAGCCTGAGAAATAGACTCATTACTTAAAGTCATAGCCGCCGTATCTAAATGCAATCTAAAACCAGCACTATCGACTTTATTTACTAACTCAACCCCCTGCTGTGAATTGGTAATAAAATCGCAATCATAAACTTCAGGAGTAGGTTCAATACAAAAACTTATTCCCAAATTAGCGGCAAACTCGCCTATTTTATGAAAAAAATCTACAGCTATTTCCTGAGTTTGTTCGTAGTTTAAGTTGCCAATTTTTCTATTGTTAGGAGCGCCGAATACTAAAACTTTAGCACCTAGTTTGCTGCTTAACTCAATTGTCTCTACCAAATAGGCAAAAGTCTCTTTGCGTGTTTCAGTGTTGTCAAAAATTGTTAAATCTGGTCTACCAAATAGTAAAGATTGCATTGCAACAATTTCAATATTTTTACTGCGCCAAAACTGCCTATAGTCTTCAATGTCATTTTTTGTTGCTACCGAAGGCGAAGACCAAAGTTTGGTAGTAGCAATTTCAACTCCTTTGATTGCCAAAGCTTGCATAATTTGAGCGATCGCTTCTTCTTCGGCTAATCGCCAAGCAATATTAGAAATTGCAATTTTCATCAACCTAATTTTATGAATTTATTAGCAAAATTTTACTGTAAAAATAACGGTGTTAGCTAAAGAAACAAAAAGAATTAGCTGTCAAAAGGCAACAGCAACTTTTCGAGCTTAAGAATAGCTGCTTATTTTTAGTTAGGGTATTGCTAAAATTGAGCCACACTCTATTGCCATCAAATACACTAAGAGAAGTTGCTGTTTATCTCGGCTCTTGAATTATTGATACTATGCGATTAAAGAATAAATTGCGCTCTTTACGTCAACTAATTACTCATGGACTAGCGATCGCCTTTGGGGTACTGTTTGCCTTTAGTAGCTTGCGCGTCATGCCGTCTCAAGCTCTATCAATGCCAACCGTTGTAGATTCGGCTCAAATTGTTGCTCAAAAGCCCCCCAGAGCCAGTGTAGGCTCTAATAACTTTGTTTCCGCCGCCGTCAACAAAGTAGGCTCGGCAGTAGTTCGTATTGATACTGAGCGCACCGTAACGCGGAGAATTAACGATCCGATGTTTGAAGATCCTACTTTTCGGCGCTTTTTTGGTGACAGTTTCCCCCAGCGAATGCCCGAAGAACGGTTAAGAGGGATAGGATCGGGGTTTATTATTGACCGTAGCGGCGAGATTTTAACCAATGCTCACGTAGTTAACCAGGCAGACAAAGTAACAATAAGGTTAAAGGACGGACGCACCTTAGAAGGTACGGTACAGGGCGCTGATGAAGTTACCGATTTAGCGGTAATTAAAGTTAATTCAACTGGCGGCGATTTACCCGTCGCACCTTTGGGAGATTCTTCTGAGGTGCAAGTCGGCGATTGGGCGATCGCAGTGGGAAATCCTTTAGGCTTTGATAGTACAGTTACTTTAGGTATTGTCTCAACTTTAAAACGCTCTAGCGCTCAAGTAGGTATTCCTGATAAGCGGTTAGAATTTATCCAAACTGACGCAGCCATTAACCCCGGTAATTCTGGTGGGCCATTGCTAAATGACCAAGGGGAAGTAATTGGCATCAATACCGCAATTCGCGCCGATGCAATGGGAATTGGCTTTGCAATTCCGATTAATAAAGCCAAAGAAATTAAAGATAGGTTGATGCGCGGCGAGAAAATTGCTCACCCGTATTTGGGCGTACAAATGGAGAATCTGACTCCAGAACTTGCCAAAGCTAACAATACCGACCCCAATTCGCCGCTTAATGTACCGGAAGTTGAAGGCGTTTTAGTAGTGCGTGTAGTACCTAATTCCCCCGCAGCATCGGCGGGTTTACGACGCGGAGATGTAATTTTGCAAATTGACAAGCAACAAGTAACTACTGGGGAACAGTTGCAAAATCTTGTGGAAAATAGCCGCATCGGTCAGACTTTAAACTCAAAATTCA
>CAJQOK010000517.1 GCA_905479905.1 uncultured Aliterella sp. | reverse complement strand
ACTGTTAAAGATGGGAACCATTACCGTTGTATTATCTACAGTTACAGCTTTATGATCGGAAGGGCCAGCGCCACCCATGCGCCCCGCCGCTCCGATTTCGATGCTGGTTAGTTTCAAACCCGCAGACTGAAGTTCTACAATCAACTGTTGTTTATTCATAAGCGAAACTTTCTTTCAGATTCTTGAATCGAGACATCGTTAATACTTGCTTGTCGCCTTTGCATCAAACCATTGGGCGCAAACTCCCATTGTTCGTTGCCATAAGAGCGATACCAGTTATCCGCCGTATCGTGCCATTCATACTCAAAACAAACAGAAATCCGATTATCTGTAAAACTCCATAGTTCTTTTTTGAGCCGATAGTCTAACTCTTTTTCCCACTTGCGTTGTAAAAAAGCTGCGATCGCCTCACGTCCGTTAAAAAACTCGTCCCGATTGCGCCATTGAGAATCTTCTGTATACGCCAACGCCACTTTGTTAGGATCGCGGGTGTTCCAGGCATCTTCCGCCGCTTGTACTTTGATTAGTGCCGTTTCTAAAGTAAATGGCGGTAAAGGCGGTTTGGTTTCCATTATTTAGGCTTCAGGGATGATTGCTGGGTACAAGTCAAGAGTGTTGGCAACGGTTATAAATGGCTCAAAAGGTTTCATTACTGTTTGCTCATCGGTATTTACTTGCAATTGCAGCAATTCTGGGCGAGAGTAATGCCCTACACTGTCCATCATCCGCTTGCGTTTAGTAATTAGCGAAAAATCCAAATCGGCGATCGCCATTCCTTCCCCTTCAGTAATTGGCGTACACAAATGATTGCCTTCAGGACTAATAATGGCGGTATTACAACCCCCACTCAAAACCTTTTGCAGCTTCTCATCGGTTGTAATTTGGGCGACTTGCTCTTTAGACAGCCAACCTGTTGCATTGACAACAAAACAGCCAGCTTCTAAAGCATGATGGCGAATTGTTACTTCAATTTGATCGGTAAAAATTTGACCCACCAAAGAACCGGGAAACTGAGCGCAGTGGATTTCTTCATGCTGCGCCATCAAAGCAAATCGCGCCAACGGGTTGTAGTGTTCCCAACAAGCCAAAGCCCCCAACTTTCCCACCGCGCTATCAACAACCTTTAAACCCGCACCGTCTCCCTGTCCCCATACCATGCGTTCGTGATAAGTAGGTGTAATTTTGCGCCGCTTTAGTAATAAAGTGCCATCTGCATCAAAAATTAGTTGCGTATTGTACAAAGAACCGCGATCGCGTTCGTTGACTCCTACTACCACCACAATGTTATAAGTCTGAGCCGCTCTACTAATTGCATCAGTTACCGCACCTGGTACAGTTACAGCTTGTTCATACAGCTTTAAATGTTCTTTACCCATTAGTACAGGAGGCTGTACGAAGGAAAAGTAAGGATAGTAGGGAATAAAAGTTTCTGGAAAAACTACCAGTTGAGCGCCTTCTTGAGCAGCTTTTGCGATCGCACTCAATACTTTCTCTGTAGTTCCATCTCGACTAAATAACACTGGGCTAATTTGAACTGCGGCGGCTCTAATTGTCCGCGAATAATCCACGTTGTCTCCTATTTAGACCGTCCAGGTATCTAGAATAAAGGCGTTATCTTTGCGGTGCATCAACATTAGATCGAGTACGTCAAGGGGATTAATGGGACGAATACCAGGTATCAAAGATGGTTCGCCGTGTCCGTAGAGTGCTTGTAAGGAAAAGCGACAGGCGTATACTTTGCCTCCTTCAGACATAAACTTCGTAATTTGGTTATTAAAGTTTTGCTGACCGGGGAATGGTTCATCGCCGAGCTTGGGAAAGCCGCGTTGTATCCCTAAAGTTATGCCTGGGCCATAGAGTAAAATTGCTGTTTCAAAGCCTTTACGCTGCAATCGGGTTGCTTGCAGCAAGTTTACAAAGCCAATCGAGCCTTCAAAGGCGACAGTATGAAAGGTAACTAAAGCTTTTTCCCCTGGTTCAGCTTTGACATCGGGAAATACTTTTTCTTCGTAATCTACAAAAAAGTCACCAGTTTTGTGGGCGGGGGTTGTAACTTCAGGCATGATTTTTCCTTTGCACTACTTGTTAAAATTGCTAGACTCTGATCGTCCTGCTAGATTAAGTGCTACCTGAATAAGGGTGTTGTAGTTATGACTACGAAAGTTTCAGGTCTAACAATAAGGCTAGTTGCGACGAATTACCTACTAAAAATCTCTTTTACACCTATTGATTTAGATAGCTAATAACTACGAACTAAGGGTAAAAAGATTGATTTTTGGATTAGCAATAATGCGATCGCCTAAATAACCCGCATCTCTTGCTATTCCAGCGAATCTACCCGAACCCCAAGTATATAACCAAGGCAAACCAAGAAAATATAAGCCTTCAATAGCCGTTACACCGCGATCGTGTTTAGGATAGCCTTTGTCATCAAATACGGGCATTTCTATCCACCTAAAATCAGACTGATAGCCCGTACACCAAATAACTGCTCTTATATCTGCGTGTTTGTAATCAAGTTGAGTAATGGTTGTGGGAGGCTGCCAAACTGGTTGATAAGTCGGTTCTACGGGTGCTTGAATGTGGTTAGAATCTATAAATCCATCAATGTTTTTTTTGATGTTTTCGGCTACTGCATCCGCACCATCTAGATTTTGCTGCAAGTTGTCTCGAAATTGCAGATAAGGACTTTTGACATCATTCAAAGATCCATACAATTGCATTCCTTCTAAAGCAAAGGAGCGCAAGTCAATTTCTCTACCACCATCGCGTCCGGTTACATAATGATTGGTTTTGGCTCGAACTTGCTCTTTTTGCGGATGTTCGTCCACTGATAAATCGTAGTAACCCATCCGATCTAACCATTCAACGACATCTTTACCGCGATATCTGCGTGGCGATCTGGGGGCGCTACCTACGCACAAGTGTACTTGTTTCCCTGCTAGGTGTAAATCTTCAGCAATTTGACAGCCCGATTGTCCAGTTCCCACAACTAATACATTGTCGGGTAAAGATTGGGGATTTTTGTATTGTGACGAGTGCAACTGGACGATAGATTTATCAAGATTTTGAGCTAATGGGGGGATTTTGGGACGATGGTAGCTACCGGAAGCGATCGCCACCACTTCTGCTGTACATTCCCCAATAGTAGTAGTTACAGCAAATCTACCTTGAGAATTGCGAACGCTCAACACTTCTACACCTTCAATAATTGGCGGTGCAAAGGAAGCGGCATAATCTTCTATATATTGAACAATTTGCTCTTTTTGCATAAACCCTTCTGGATCATCGCCAAAGTAATGATATCCAGGTAATTTACATTGCCAATTGGGAGTCACCAAACAAAAAGAATCCCAGCGTTTAGAACGCCAGGAATAGCCAATAGTATTTTTTTCAAAAACGATATGCTCAAAGCCTTTTTCTTTTAAGCAGTAACTTAGAGACAATCCCGCTTGACCGCCGCCGACAATGATTATAGGATAATGATTTTTCATGAATACTTTTAGCCCCAACAATGTACTGTCAGATTAAATGCTGGCTAAGTAACTGTTTTGTAGCTGTCACTACTAAGGATTTAAGTTTAGCAATAAGACTAGGTAGAGGGCGAAGCCCTGCGGGCGCGCTAGCGCGATCGCCTTTGTTGTAGGTGCTACTACCTAACTACATCAATAGGTAACTAAGAATATATTTGTTCATCGTGATTTATTGGAGCATTTCACCATCTATACTGTCAGAGCGCCAGGAAAATTCATAAAGGGTTAGATTGTAATTATTTACAAAAAGTTAGATGACAGCTATGAAATTTAATGTAACGATTGACCGGGATGAAGATGGCGTTTGGGTTGTAGAGTGTCCTAGCATTCCTGGTTGTGTTAGCCAAGGTCAAAATAAACAAGAAGCTTTAGAAAATATTATTGATGCGATCGCAACCTGCCTCCAAGTCCGAGCAGAGCGGGGTTTACCTCTTACTATAGAGACTTTTCAAGTAGAAGTTATGGCGTAGTTATGGCATCGGTTCTTCCAGTTCTCAGTGGACGTGAAGTCGTTAATATACTTGAATTGTTTGGCTGGGAGTTTGCTCGCCAAAGTGCAAGTCACATCATTCTGGTTAAAACAGGTGAAACTGTAACATTGTCTGTTCCCGATCATCGTGAGGTGGCAAAAGGAACTTTGCGTAGTCTGATCCGCTCTGCTGGACTAACAGTGAGCGAGTTTGTTTCTGCAATCTAAGGGGGACAAAGCCTTGTTGTTGCTCATATTAGCTATTAAACAGCTAAATCCAGCCATTAAAAATCGCACAAGCGATCGCCTGACACCGAGTTTTTGCTTTGAACTTTACCAAAACATTATTCATGTGAAACTTAACTGTACTTTCGCTAATAATTAAATGTTGGGCAATGTCGCGATCGCGCTTTCCCTGAGTTAGCAAAGCCAAAATCTCTAATTCGCGATCGCTAATGTTTTGCTGTGTTACCTCCGCCTCAATGCCCCAAAACTTGCCGCTAACAACCGATTCTACACAACAACGTAATTGCTCTGGAGTTGTAGCTAAATTAACTTTTGCTTTAATTCCTTGGGGTACTTGCGCCTTTTGATCGATCCAAATTACCGATTTTGCTGCTTTTATTTGTCTAATATCGTCGGTTAGCAAAGGTACATTTTCCGCTTCGTTACCTATTTTTAACCCTGCTAAAACACACAGATGAGTAAAGGCTACTTGTAAAATAGGCGAACTACACTTGATTTGTAATTGCTGCCTAGATTCGCAAGTATAGGGAATTTTGAGCATAACTTGCATTGCTCGTCCGTCAATACTGGTTTGAACTTGCAAAGCTCCGCCTAAATAAGATGTAATAGAAAATAGTTCGCTTAAGCCTGACTCTATCGTTGTGCGATCGCCAAAAATAGGAACCATTGCTTCAAGTCGCACCGTATCTTCACTATAAATTAGCCGACAATAGTTACACTCAAAGCGTTTAAGAATTTCCGCCGTTTGCAGAAATACATAACTTACAGATAAAGTTAGCGGTTTTTCTGTTCCTACTAAAGTTAGTCGAGTAGTGCTGAGAATGCTAACTAGGCGATCGCATAAGCTTAACGAAGAAGTATTATTTATCTGCCAAGCTTGTTTCTCCTTTTGGTATTGCATGGCAGTATTTAAAGTAACAGAGGCGATCGCACAAAGAGTTTGCAATACTTCTAAAAACTCGAATTCTAGCGCTTGATGGCTAAATACAGCCAAAACACCAATTGCGCGATCGTCGATAGTTAAAGGATATCCCGCAAACCCGCGAATATTGTTGGACTTCGCCCATTCTCTATTTCCTACCCAAGGTTCAGAGGCTAAGTTGTTACTCAAAAAAGAGACGCGATTTTGAGCGATTTTGCCAACTTTAAATGCTCCCATTGGTACGCAGGCAAAAGAGCCGTTAGTATGGGTGTACATTCCCGCCGAAGCAACCAGTTTAAGGGTAGTTCGATCTGGTTCTACTAGCCAAAGCCGCGCCAAAGCACAACTAAATTTTTCGACTAAACTATTTGTAACTAGATGAGCAATTTCCTCTATTTCTAGACAGCCAGAGAAGCAACGCACAATCTCATTTACTTGTTGCAAGTCGAATAAAATTCGCGTTGAGTCTAGCACCCCACTTTGCAAGTTTGACATCAAAAAATTGCCACGTAACATCTCTAACCTCATTGAGGCTTAGATTGACGGTTACTTTTGTATCTCAAACTACGAGTATGAGGTCAAAAAGCTTGTATCCATTCTTTAACTTCGTAATCTGTCCAAATTTCATTTTGCCAGTAAGGATCGGCTTCTACTAACTGGCGTACTTTTGCTTCACTTTCCGCCTCATAAATCCCAAAAACCTTAGAAATATCTTTAGTAGGGCCAATAGTAATCAAAATCCCGGACTGTTTTTGTTCTGCTAGCCCATCTAAATGAGCTTGACGATAAGGAGCGCGTTTTTCCAACACATCCTCGCAATAAGTTCCCCACATAATGTATTTAGGCATAATTATTAACTCCTTAAATTGACACTGAACTTTTCGATTAGAGATTCTCGAACTTTTTGATGTACGGGTTCTACTTCCACATCGGTTAAAGTGCGATCGCCTGCGCGATAAATTAGCCTAAATGCCAAGCTTCTTTGCCCTTTAGGGACATTTTCACCCCGATACTCATCAAACAACTGTACCGATTCTAAAATTTCTCCCCCAGCGAAGGAAATTACTTTAAGTAATTCTGCTACCGAAATTTCTGTAGAGGCAAAAAAGGCAATATCTCGATCCGTTGCAGGGTAAGTAGAATAATTTTTGAACTGATGCTTAGACACCTCTTCCGCATCTACACTATCAATTAGCACATCTAAATAGATTTCAAAAACATACACCGCATCGGGCAAATCTTTTTCTTTCCTCAATTGTGGATGCAACTGACCAAAAGTTCCTAAGCGATTTCCCTGCAACCACAAAGACGCTGTACGCCCTGGATGCAGGCGCGAATCTTGATGATTGGGTTGATACTCCACCTTTAAACCCAAACGCTGAAATACTCGCTCTAGTAAGCCTTTAGCTTCAAACCAATCAAGGGGGCGACTTTTACCCCCACGAGTCCACTTACCAAGACTAGGATCGCCGCCCAAAATTCCCGCTAATTCTTCTGCTTCGGCGAGTCCTTCTTCATCTTGCCAAAAAATCCTGCCAATTTCAAAGCCATTAAGCGGTTGATTACCTTGAGATTGGTTGTATTCAAAAGCTGCAATCAAGCCAGAAAGTAAGTCTATCCGCAATGCAGAATATTCAACAAATAAAGGGTTAGCTAAAACTATTTGCCGATCTTCTCCAGGTTTAACTAAAGAATAATGGATTAATTCTGTAAGTCCTGTAGCGCGAAAAGCCTCCCGAATTTCCCGCCTTAGCTGCTGTTCTAAACTAAGATAACCCGGCTCAGTTTTTTCTGGGAGAGTGTCGCAAAAGCGATTGTAGCCGTAAACTCGACCAATTTCTTCAATTAAATCAATTTCTCGTTCCAAGTCTCGATGGCGGTAAGGGGGAACTTTAACTGTCCACACTCGCGCCTCGTTTTGGTTCGGGGTAACAACACATCCCAAAGCGATCAATATCTGCTGCATTTGCTCTGCGTCCAATTCCCCCGTAGTTTCGCCTAAGTCTATAGGGCCAAGCAATTGATTTACGCGGTCTAAACGCAGTTCGATGGAGCGCGAAAAAGTTTCTAAGTTTGGGCGGGTATCGACTATAACTTGCGCCTCTATTACGCCTCCAGTAATTTCTTGTAGCAAATTTAAAGCGCGATCGCACGCTATCTCTAGTTCTACTGAATTTACACCCCGTTCGTAACGCGCCGATGCTTCGCTACGTAATCCCAAGCTTCTCGCCGAGCGCCTAATTGCCGCACTATCAAATAATGCTGCTTCTAAAACTAAGTTCTTTGTCCCTTCATGCACCTCAGTTTCTAAGCCTCCCATCACCCCAGCAACGGCTACAGGCTTGTCATTGGCAGTAATTAGCAAGTTTTGAGTAGAGAGGGTTCTATTTTGTCCGTCTAGAGTTTGCACTGATTCTCCAGTTTCGGCAAAACGAACACCCATTGTTAGGTTATCTCCTCCGGCTACTGCTTGCAGGCGATCGCCATCGAAAGCGTGTAAGGGCTGTCCCCATTCTAATAAAACGTAATTTGTAACATCTACAACATTATTAATTGGTCGTACTCCCGCCCCTTGCAAGCGCTGCTGTAACCAAGCAGGAGAAGGGGCGACTTTTATTTGAGATATTACCGTCCCAATATAAGTAGGATTGGCTGTCGTTGCTGATACCTTTAATTTCAATCCACCTTCAACGCTGGGTTTTTCAACTTTTGGCACTATTGGTAATTTTACTGATGCCCCAGTCAAAGCTGCTACTTCTCGCGCCACTCCTACCATACTTAGAGCGTCAGCACGGTTTGCCGTTGCTGTCAAGTCTAAAATTACATCATTTAAACCTAATAAAGAGCGAACATCACTACCTACTTTGAATAAACTAGAAGTTTCCTCATTTACCTCCGCAAATATATGAATTCCTGCCGATTCTTTAGCTAAACCAACTTCCGCCAGAGAACAGATCATCCCTTCAGAACGAACGCCGCGCAACTTTGCTGGGCGAATTTTTAAGTCTACTTTCGGTAAATAAGTACCAACGGTTGCTACCGCTACATAAATATCTGCTCGGACGTTAGCAGCGCCGCAGACAATCTGCAATTGTTCAGAGCCAATGTCAACGGTTGTAACGCTTAATTTGTCGGCATTGGGGTGAGGAGTACAAGTCTGTACTCTACCGACAACAACTCCCAAAGCCCACGAGTTGCGATCTTCAATGTCTTCAACCTCAAACCCCGCCAACGTTAGGGTTTCGGCTAACTCCTCTGGAGAAAGTGTCAATGCTGGTTCTACCAGTTCCCGCAGCCAGTTAAGAGAGATACGCATGAAAAAAGTGCTTGCTTATGCTCAGGTCAGATTGATTATTTTACTGCGGTCTGGTAGAAAAACCTAATAGTTGGGAACTATAA
>CAJQOK010000516.1 GCA_905479905.1 uncultured Aliterella sp. | reverse complement strand
AATTAACCAAAAACCGTCGCGACTTCTTGTTTGCCGCAGCTTCATCAGTTGCACCCAACCTTGATTTAAGGTGACAACTAATAACCATAAGAAACACGCTAAACCTACAAACCCTGTTTCTACAGCAATTTCTAGTAGCACAGAGTAGGCACTTAAAGCCGTAAACCGGGGGCGCTGGTAGAGTGGATAAATTTTATTAAAAGCATTGTTACCAGGGCCGATACCCAAAAACGGGCGATCGCGGATCATCTCTATTACCGCCGCCCAAACATTTTGGCGGAAATTATTACTACTGTCGCCTCTACCCGCAAAAATAGTTAAAAGGCGATCGCGCAACGATTCACTCAAGACGATTGCGGCGATTAATAAAATTGCTAAACTACCAATAAAAATAGCGATCGCCCATTTGCGCCAAAAACTCGGCAAGTATTGCGCCCACCACTGACGCAGTAAAAATACTACCGCTACCAGTGCCACTACCACAGCAATCCAACCGCCACGACTACCAGTAAAAGCCAAGCACGCAGCATTAACTAAAAACATAGTTAGTGCTAAAGCCTTTGCCGTCCACCTCTGCCACGCAAATATCGCCACAAAACTTAGAATCAAGGCGGGTAATAAGTACCCTGCCAGTAAATTAGGATTGCCTAAATAACTATAAACTCGCGTTGCCGTTGCTTGGGCTGAAGTTGGATCGTTCCAAGTTGCCAGAGGTTCTACCTTATCGAACCATTGCTGCACCCCATAGACACTGACAATTAGCGCTACATGAAGATATACACCAATTACAAAACTTCGCAACCGAGGAAGTCGTAGCACCCGCGCTGACAACGCAAAGAGTAATAAATAAGACGTTAGCTTCATTAGCCCCGCAAAAGCGTCAGCCTTAACGGGCGATAAAGCCGTTGCAACTGTTGCGATCGCCCAATAGAGCAATACTAACCAATGAATCGGGGTAACTTTGGTTTTGGCATCGTCTGCCACCGTTAGCAGTATCCAAAAACTACCACAGGCAAGCAGCAACACTTTGACTAAATCGTTAGAAACAAAAGGCGCTAGTCCAAATACTAAGCTAACTAATAATGCCCCCAAGGGTTCAGACCATTGCATCAACCAGCTACTTTGTCGCCAGTTGCGGAGTAGTCCGACTGGGCGGTGCAGGTAGCTGGCGTTTTGCCACTGTTGCAAGGGCAGATTGCGGAGAGTAAATTGTTGCCAAATTAAATTCATAGGGTAAAAAGCTGGGATTAAACCAAAAGGGCAGGGTAGTTAATTTACGCCCAACCAAAGAGGTTAGTGCTGAAGCTTATTATCCATAATTTCTCGCTAGGAATTATTTTTTAGTTTTTCTAAGTTAGGCAGACTCAATAAATAACGATAGCCAGAGTCTGGGATCAATTCAATTGATATTTCCCCACCATGCAGTTGCGCCAAATAACAACTAAGAGAAAGGCGTAGCTCGTTAAGAGAGTACAATTGTGTAATTTGCCGATCACTTTGGGCTACCTCCTCCGCTTCTATACTATCCTCGTTGCCTGTGGAGCTATAGGCATTGGTGGGTACAGCCACTTCATTTTCTGACGGTGGCAATAAGTTTGTGTTACTTCGATTGCCATCTACTTCAACCTCCTCTTCTTGCAAAAGTTGAGACTTGTTCAGGGCTGGCAACCTAATAAGTAAAGGATTAACGTCGATCAAACCATCTCCTAGCCAGGGATGAGAAACAGAAACGGCAATCTTTCTACTATTGGTCGAACTAAAAACATGAACGCGAATATTACTGCCAGTGTTGGTAGATTGAATGACGTTAAAGAGTAAGTGATACAAAAGTTGCCGAATTTTTTCTTTATCTATAAACCAAGTACGAGGGCGATCGCGTTCTATAGATAAACTAATTTGTTGTTCTTTGCGTTTTGCCCCCTCTTCTAAGTTATGGGTTACTTGCTGACACAGCATTTCAATATCTACTGTGGCTAGAGCGAGGTCTTCAATTTTGCAAGTTATCTCTCCTAGTTCGGAAATTTCGTTAACTAGCGATAGTAAGTAACGACCGCTTTTTTGAATAATCTCTAGATATTCCTTTTGTTTGCTCATCAGGGGGCCATAAATTTCCCGACTCAATACTGTAGCCATTCCGAGTATTGATGTTAGCGGCGTGCGGAGTTCTTGAATTAGCTGCTCTAATAGTTCAAGTTTGACGTTGAGAGTTTCGGTGACTACTTCTCCTGGACAAAATTGTTGCCCTGGTCTAGCTAAATCCTGGGGTCTGTCGGCTTTAGCCTTTACTTGGTCTAAAATTGCTTTTGTAAGGATTTCTTGGCGCTCATAGAAGGGTTGAGATGAATTAGCCGGATACTTTTTTAAGGTTTCTGACCCTGAGTGGCGATCAAGCAACCATTGACGCTCAAACTCGCTCATACTCCAACGGGCAATAATTTCCAAACTTTGAATGTCTTTAGGGGTGAACGTGCGCGGCGACTGCTCCATAATCGAAATCGCCCCTAAGCAGTTGCCTTGAGCATCAATTAGGGGTACTCCTAAGTAAGCACGAATGCCGTATTGCTGCACCAACATTTTGCGGGCATAATCTGGAGACAAAAGCGTGTCGTTAATCGCTAAAACTTGATGACTCTCTACCACAATGTTGCAGAAAGATTCGGCTCGTGGTAGCTGGCGCTCTTGAGCAATTTTATTCATCAATCCCAGCCGCGATAAACCTACGGCAGATTTGAATAAGTGACGGTGGCGATCCACAAATCCTAATATACAAATCGGGGCATCTAACAACTCCGCCGCCGTTTGAATAGCCTCTTCAAAAACTGGGATAGTTTGAGCTTCAAGCAATCCAAGCTCTGACAAGGCTTTGAGCCTTTGTTTTTCCCGCTCTACCATCGCACTTACCGATTTGACTAATCGACCAACTAGCCTATTTTCAGATTTTACCATCACTTATTCCTACCTCGACCCCTGCCGAACAATGTGTATTCGAGCTTGACTCATCATTGCAGCCAATCTATTGTTCTTAGGGTTCCCTAAATACAGTCAAGATCAACATTGCTGAGATAAATTCTGCAAAATTTATTGCTCTTGCTCTTTTTGCCGACTGAAAAATGCTAGTTATATCATCCTTGATTAGCGTAGTTGCGGGTGCTAGAGCCATAGGTGAAAGGCAAATATTCCCTCTGTAGACCGATGAAATTTGGGTATAAAAAAGTAAAGCTTGTAATGTTAGCAAAAATAATTATATAACTTCTGTATTTGCGCTAACTCTATTCACATCGCAAGACGGAGGAAAAAAAATGGCATTAGGTTTAAACAGACGGGCAGTGGGTGTATTTAACACTCGCACTGAAGCAGAACACGCACTTCACGAATTAAATGACTCGGGTTTTCCGATGAACAAAATCTCGGTTATTGCTAAAGACAATAAGCAAGCCGATATTGAAGGGGTTGATGTTCAAGATAAAGTAGGCAACAAAGCTGATGAAGGAGCTAGTGCTGGAGCGCTGACAGGTGGAGTGTTAGGTGGTGCTACAGGTTTACTTGTCGGCTTAGGAGCTTTAGCAATTCCTGGGGTGGGCCCGATTGTATTAGCTGGTGAAAT